>JALTKC010000223.1 GCA_027076245.1 Gammaproteobacteria bacterium | reverse complement strand
GTCATGGCGGGTATGAAATCAGCACTTATGTATATGTTAAATAAGCTGTCACCTGAAAAAATACAGCAGCGTTCAGACAAAACCATTAGTCTGACCCTGAGTAATAAGAAAACCCGATACTGGGAAGCCTATAAAGAGCTCTATGAAGATATTATGAGTGAAGATGATGTCTTTAATCATGTATTTGGCAATGAATTTTG
The DNA here is from genome assembly GCA_027076245.1 of Gammaproteobacteria bacterium. Lineage (GTDB taxonomy): Bacteria > Pseudomonadota > Gammaproteobacteria > GRL18 > GRL18 > JANELJ01. The sequence goes on along the minus strand of JALTKC010000223.1, from coordinate 5,399 downwards.
CAGAGCCTATGAACATCAGGCTGAGTTATTAAAAGAAAGCCGCAATAAATAAATATCATTAAAAAAGGACTTTAAATGTACCGAAAATCTTCATTACTATCTGCTCTTTTTATATTACTGACATTAATAATAGTCAGCGGCTGTACCACAACAGAAGTACTGCGTGAGGTTATGGACCCAAAAAATATCCTGTCTGAAAAAACAAAACTGGATTTGACCATAACTATGGCGGCTGATTTAAACCCCGATCAAAACGGTCGGCCTTCACCCGTAGTGGTGCGAATTTATTCTCTGAAATCACCCTCTATTTTTGAAAATACCGATTATGTGTCACTCTATTATAATGACAAACAGGTACTGGGTGCTGACTTTGCCGGCATGGAAGAACATGATTTTCGTCCTTCTCAGGTATTTAAGGCTCAACTTGAGTTTAGCGAGCAGGCCAGTTTTGTTGGTTTTCTGGTTGCTTTTCAGGATATAGAGCAGTCACGCTGGCGAATGGTGCTGCCTCTGGAACGTAAGCAGCATAATAAGATTCATCTTAAATTAACCAGAAACAGCATTGTTCTGGTACAGGAAGATTAACATTAATGAGCAGTCTCAGTTTAATACGGTTTTTTACGGATAATATAAATGATAAATAACAAAGTAATCTGGTCTGAAGGTATGTTTCTACGGCCTCAGCATTTTCAGCAGCATGACCGGTACCTTATGGATCAAAACCGCAAACTGATCCAGTTTTTTAGTCGCTTTGGCTGGGGACTAAAAAGTCTCTCAATAGATGAACAACATCTTGGTCTGGGTAAAGTGATTATAAACCATTGTGAAGGTGTTATGCCTGACGGTACTTTGTTTGCTATCAGTCATTCAGAGCAGTTACCACTTGTTTTTGAAGGCAACGAAGAAATTAAGGATGAAGTAATATATCTTACCCTGCCGCTGGCATCTGAGGGAAATCCTGATGCACAAAAAGAGCTGCAACATGAAAAGGAAAATTCCATTCGCTATCTGATAGATGCACAGGATGTTCGTGATTCCAATGCCGGTCAGCATTCAGTTGCCCAGGTTGATATAGGCAAGCTGTGTTTCAGCCTTAAAACAGCCTCTGAATTAAATGGCCAGACCATCGCTCTGGCTTTATGCAAAATTGTTGAAATACGTCCCGATAAAACCGTCGTTCTGGATGATGACTTTATTCCCGTAGTACTGGACTGTTCCGCTTCTGTTAATTTAAAAAACTATCATAAAGAGGTTATTAGTCTGTTAAGTCACCGGTCAGAAGCCATTGCGGCCCGTCTGGGTGCATCAGCAAAAGGTGGAACATCTGAATTTAGTGAATTTTTACTGCTGCAGCTGGTTAACCGTTATGAAGCCTTAATGAAACATCTGCTAACACTGGATCTGCTGCATCCGGAAAGCCTGTTTCAGCGTCTTACAGAATTGTATGGTGAACTGTCCACATTTACCGTTGCACAACGACGGCCTGATATGCATATTCCCTATGATCATGAAGAACTGACAGTCTGTTATGCACAGATTATGTCGGTATTAAGACAGTCTCTGAGTCTTGTACTGGATCAAAATGCGGTTCAACTGCCTTTACAGGAACGTAATTATGGTATCAGTGTGGCTACAATCAGTGATAAAAACCTGCTTAAAACCGCTCATTTTGTTCTGGCAGTTAAAGCCAGTATTGCCAGTGATGTGGTGCGCAGTAATTTCCCCGGACAGGTAAAAATAGGACCGGTGGAACATATTCGTGATCTGGTTAATCTGCAGCTGCCCGGTATTAAACTCCATGCTCTGCCTATAGCACCCAGACAGATACCATATCACTCAGGATTTACCTATTTCCAGCTGGACAAACAATCTGAAACCTGGGCACAGTTAGCCGTTTCCGGTGGTTTTGCCATTCATGTCAGTGATAATTTCCCTGATCTGGAAATGGAATTCTGGGCTATTAAACAGTAATAGTGACAGAGCACAATATTTTAAGAAGAACCAAAAATTAAACCTGATTAAAATGGATATATATTATGGATGATAGCACTGTTATACGGTTTCCAAATGATAATACGGTTTTAAGACCGACCCCCGGTGGTAAACGCAAGTCTCCTGAAGCCGTTTCCGATCAGGACAAAACCCGTATCTTTAAATCACCCAGGCCGGCTGCAGACACAGTTTCTCAGGAACAGAACTTCAATCGTGATGCAGGACAGTTCAGAAATGTTATACCTGCCCATAGTGAAAATTCTGGATCAGAACCATTTATACAGGGTATTGAAAACAGTGCCGGCCTTAACCCTCTGGTTTCCTGTGCGACACCGGTTATTTCCATTCTTATAAAACTCTCTGAATCGGTACTGAATAACGACATTAACCAACTCAAATACAAACTGCAGGATGAACTTAAGCAGTTTGAAGTTAATGCTTCCCGGGCCGGCCTGCCTAATGACAAGATTCTACAGTCACGTTATGTGCTGTGTACCGCGCTGGATGAAATTGTGGTCAGTACACCCTGGGGTCAGGAAAGCGACTGGAGCAAACAGAGTCTGCTGAGTATATTTCATGGTGAAACCTGGGGGGGAGAAAAGTTTTTTTTACTGCTTGAACGACTGCAGAAAGAACCCATGAAAAACCTCGATATTCTTGAGCTTATGTATATTATTTTAAGTCTTGGGTTTCAGGGGAAATATCGGGTTATTGATAATGGGCGTGGTGAAGTAGAAAATTTAAGAGAAGACCTCTATCGTCAGCTACGCAGTTTAAAAAATGATTTTAATAAGGAGTTGTCCGTTAACTGGAAGGGTATTACCGACAGAAGAGGGGCTTTAATACGATATGTTCCGCTGTGGGTAGTAGGGGCCTTATCCGGTGTTATTTTACTGGCTATGTATGCCAGTTTTACCTATATGCTTGATCAGACATCTTCTCCTGTGCTGGCTGAAATCCGGGCACTGGGTAATCAACAAATTACCGATAATATTACTGAAGGTGATTCTGTTCAGAATGTCTCAACAAAATCCGATGCGTCTATAAACTCAACACAGACAGATGATAAAAAAGAACGTCTGGTTCGACCTCCATCTTATCAACAACATGATGATAACAATACCACAATGATCAATAAGCCTGACGATGCAGATTTAGCTATAAGTGCTGATATTTACCAATGGAAGTGGACAATGCGGGAAGCAGAAACAAGGGTTAATAAAGTAGATTCAGGGACATTATCATGAATACCATAAAAAACCTTCTGAAAAAACGCTGGCTGATCACTTTAATCGGTGTTCTGGCATTATCAATTATTATATGGTTTGCAGGTCCCTTAGTTGCTATAGCCGGAACCACCATTCTGGAGTCTCAGGTCAGCCGCTTAATTGTCATAATGGTACTGATACTGGCCTGGGGACTTAATAATCTTCGCCTGCAGGCAAAAGCAAAAAAACAGGAAGAAGAACTCATAGAGGGTATAAAAGAGGGCAACCAGCAGGAGCAGGCAGCCACAGATGAAGAAGTTAAAGTACTTTCTGAGCGGTTTAATGATGCACTGCAGGTTCTTAAACATTCCAGCGGCAAAGGTAAAGGCAAGCAATATCTTTATGAGCTGCCCTGGTATGTGATTATCGGACCGCCCGGCTCAGGTAAAACCACCGCACTGGTTAATTCCGGTTTGCGGTTTCCGTTATCGGAACAATATGGATATGAAGCCGTAAGAGGGGTGGGTGGTACCCGTAATTGTGACTGGTGGTTTACCGATGAAGCGGTATTAATTGATACCGCCGGGCGATACACTACCCAGGATTCACATGCGGATCAGGACTCTAAAGCCTGGCATGGGTTTTTAAAATTGCTGAAAAAATACCGTAAACGCCGTCCCATAAACGGGGTGCTGGTTGCCATCAGCATTGCAGACATTATGACTCAGACCGAGCAGGAAAAAAATGCTCATATTCATGCTATCCGTAGTCGATTGCTGGAATTACAGAATCAGCTTAATATACAGTTCCCGGTATATCTGCTGATCACCAAAAGCGATCTGATTGCCGGATTTTCGGAATTTTTTGATGATCTGGGCAGAGATGAGAGGGATCAGGTCTGGGGGATGACGTTTGAAGACAAACTTAAAGCCTCTCAGCCGGAGAAAAATACCGGTGAACGTTTTTCTGAACAGTTCAGCTTATTGCTCAATAATTTAAATGACCGTTTATTGTGGCGGCTTAATTATGAAAGAGATCCACAGCGTCGGGGCAAAATAGTTGAATTTCCCACGCAGCTGGAAGCGGTAAGAAAACAGTTACAGGACTTTGTTGAACAGACCTTTACTTCGTCCCGCTTTCATGAGCGTCCTGATTTACGCGGGGTTTATTTTACCAGCGGAACACAGGAGGGGACACCCATTGACCGGATTATGGGGAAAATGATGACCTCCTATGATCTGGATCCACAGGCGCTTCCGGCGCGACATGGTCAGGGAAAAAGCTTTTTTATCAAAAGCCTGCTGCAAAAAGTGGTATTTCCTGAGGCTGAACTGGTTGGGGTTAACCGGCGTTTTGAAAACCGCATCCTCTGGATACAACGTATTTCCTATGCAGCGGCAATAAGTACCGCTACAGCCAGTGCAGTGGCCTGGTCAACCAGTTTTACCCTGAATGACCGCAGTATTAAAAAGGTTGAAGAACAGATCAGCGCCTATAAAGAAAAGCTTAATACCATTGAACCGCACAATTTTTATGATGTAAATGAACAACTGCTGCGTCTTAAGGAAACTGATGCGGTATTTCCGGAAGATAATCAGATTCCTGTGAGTATGCAGCTTGGCCTTTATCAGGGCTATGATTTTCATCAGAATATGGCACAGGCCTATACAGAGCAGAACCGCCAGTTATTTATGCCGGCTCTGCAGGCTCGCATAGAAGAGCAAATCCGTCTGAGTATGTCACAGCCCGATTATTTATTTGAAGCCCTGAAGGCTTATTTAATGCTGCATCTGCCTGAGCGTTTTGATAAAGATTTTGTTCAGCAATGGATGAAACTCGACTGGTCAACTCATCTGTCAGGTGAGGCACAACTTCAACAGCAATATAACGAGCACCTGGAACACCTTCTGTCCAGCAACTTTGAACCCATTAAGGTAGATCAGGCTCTGGTAGAAAAAGCCAGAGCGGTATTAAAACAGGTACCTCTGCATATACAGATTTATAATCGTATTAAAATAGAAGCACGTAATGCCAATGATGAAGCTTTTACCTTTTCCTCCATTGTCGGGCCGGAAATGAATACCGTCTTTTCCGGTACGACTTATGAAATTCCCTATCTTTATACCTATGACGGCTTTAAAACCATCTTTATTAAGGACAGTTATGAATATGTGCGTGAAATTGCGCAGGAAAACTGGG
>JALTKC010000222.1 GCA_027076245.1 Gammaproteobacteria bacterium | reverse complement strand
GTCTGATTCCGCCAGCACCCCATCAGTTAAAATTACCGGTCTCAGGGCATTCTTTTCATCCAGAACTGAGGCTTTTACCTGTTCCGCTATGGCTTTATCAAATAGTTCACTAAAACATTCCAGGCTGTCTGCGGATATTTTAAGACCGGCAGCACCCTTATGCCCGCCAAAACCCAGCACCAGATTATCACCCTGATTACTGACGGTTTCTATGGCCTCACGAATATGGATAGCAGGGATAGTTCGGGCGGAACCGGTTAGAATATCCGGATCACTGGCCGGACTCAGGACAATAACAGGCCGACCGAATTTTTCCATCAGACGGGAAGCCACAATACCCTGCACTCCGGCATGAAAATCCGGATGGTAAATCACCAGTGACCAGGCCTGTTTTTTTAGCTGTTTTCTTGCCAGCTCAAAGGCAATATCCAGCATCTGTTTTTCCGTTTCCTTGCGATCCTGATTATCCTTATCCAGTTCGGTCAGTTTGTTCATCGCTTCGGGCAGTGAAGCGGCACACAGATAATGCAGAGCCATATAGGGATCGGACATTCGGCTGCGGGCATTGATTCTGGGGCCGATCTGAAAACCCAGGTCTTCAGCCGTAAAAGGCTGAAACTCTCTGTCGAGCAAACGCTGCATAGCCTGCCAGCTCGGACGCTGCAGTTTGTTCATAATTTGCAGCCCCGCTTTGACCACGGCACGGTTAATGGGACTGGACAGGGATACCGCATCGGCTACCGTGCCCAGGCTGACAAAGTCCAGAAGAGCAGATAGTTTGGGAGCCGATGCCTCCAGTACCCCATCCTCAATCAGTCGGGCACGCAGATAACTCATCAGCAACCAGCTCACCATACAGCCGGCGATGGTACTGTCAGGATAGTCACAGTCATCACGGGTCGGATTAATGGTGGCCAGAGCAGAAGCCGGGATACCCTCCTGGGGGATGGCGTGGTGATCGGTGACAATGACATCAATCCCCTGCTCTGCCAGTTGTACAATCTGTGCTTCATCGGAAGAACCGCAGTCTGCGGTAATAATAAGCTGCGGCGGATTGTCCAGTGCCAGAATACGATCCGTCAGCCCCTGGCTGATGCCGTAACCGTCATCAATACGATGGCCGATAAGATGCTGAATACGCTGTTCCGGCACATTAAAGTAATCTTTCAGAGCATAATATAAAATAGCATGAGAGGTGATGCCGTCCACATCATAATCGGTCAGCAGACCGATACGTTCATTATCTTTTATGGCCCGTGCGATACGTTCAACGGCAATGTCGCTGTCACTGAGCAGATGCGGCGGTGCAATATGCTGCAGGGAGGCTTTAACCAGTTCATCTACCTGCCACTGCAGACCATCCATACGGTTGGCCACAATTCGAGCCTGAACCGGAGACAGGGAAAGCCGCTGACTTAGTTCAACGGCGTCCACCGAGGCAGTTCGGGTAATAATTTTGGGGATCACGAATGCGGGCGGTTTATCAGCAGGTGCTTAGCGGATAACATCCACACCGCCCATATAAGGGATAAGTGCTTCGGGAACCTTAATAGAACCATCTGCCTGCTGATAATTTTCCATAATGGCCACCAGAGTACGGCCTACGGCCAGACCGGAGCCGTTAATGGTATGCACCAGTTCCGGTTTGCCGGTGGCTTTATTGCGCCAGCGGGCCAGCATCCTCCGGGCCTGAAAATCGCCAAAATTACTGCAGGAGGATATTTCCCGATAAGTTTCCTGAGCCGGAACCCAGACTTCCAGATCATAGGTTTTGGTGGCGGAAAAACCAATATCACCGGCACATAAGGCCACTACACGGTATGGCAATTTCAGTTTCTGTAAAATCACTTCGGCATGACCGAGTAATTCTTCCAGTGCCTGCATGGAGTCGTCCGGTTTAACAATCTGCACCATTTCCACTTTTTCAAACTGGTGCTGACGGATCAGTCCACGCACATCCTTACCATAAGCACCGGCTTCAGAACGAAAACAGGGAGTATGCGCCGTCAGACGCAGAGGCAGTTCGGCTTCTTCCAGAATGGACTCACGCACCATATTAGTGACCGGTACCTCAGCAGTCGGAATAAGATGCAGTTGTTTATCGGCGGCCAGAGTTTCCTCATCGCCATCCACGGCAAACAGATCTTCCTTAAACTTGGGCAACTGGCCGGTCCCCCTGAGCGCATCGGGACGCACCAGATAGGGAACATAAGTTTCACTATAACCATGCTCTTCGGTATGGGTATCGAGCATTAACTGGATAAGCGCTCTGTGCATCCGTGCCAGCGACCCTTTTAAGGTACTGAAGCGGGAGCCGGATAATTTGGCCGCGGTTTCAAAATCCATCAGACCGCCCTTGCCATTCCAGCCGGTGCCTAGTGCGGCACCCAGATCCACATGATCCTTAATGTCAAAATCAAACTGCGGAATGTTACCCCAGCGGCGCAGTTCCACATTGTCATTCTCATCCTTGCCATCAGGCGTGGTTTCATGGGGGACATTGGGAATACGCATTAAAATATCATGAGTTTCATCCTGCAGCTGTTTGAGCTGCTGCTCCATGGCCTTAAGCTGTTCCCCGGTATCAGCTACGGCTGCCAGAATTTCACTGACATCTTCGCCATTTTTCTTGGCTATGCCGATTTCTCTGGATTTAGCCTTACGTTCAGCCTGCAGTTCCTGGGTTTTTACCTGTATGATTTTGCGTTGTGCTTCCAGATCCGCCAGTTTGTCGGTATCCAGTTTAAAGCCCCGACGGGCTAACCGGGCGGCGATGTCCTGCAGTTGGGTACGTAAAAGTTTGGGGTCCAGCATAGTGTTGTGTTCTCAGTCTGATGTTTAAAAATATTTAAAGTTGTAAAAGTTAATCCAGATGCTCAAAAGAAAGGTTTACATCCCAGTAAATAATATGGGCATTTTCAATTTGTTCATGTATAAAGTTAATCAGCTCTTCCGCCTTGTCACTTTTGTGGTAAAACTCTATCACCACCGGCAGATGACCGGAAATATCCAGCAAAGTGCTCTGGTGTATATGCCCCTGATCACCAAAACCAGCCACACCGCGAAAAATGGTAGTACCTATCACATCACCCCGCTCATGTAACTGCTCAAGGGTTTTGCTAATATGACCATTACTGTCATCGGTATAAACCCGCACCAGTGTGACAGTCTGTTTATTGATTTTTTTTGCCATACTTACATCCCCTGCTATAGTGAACGTGCCAGCAGCATACCTGACCAGGTAGCAACAATACATAGAAACACGCTGACCAGTATATTTGTGGCCGCCTTAAGGAGCAAGCCTTCCTGCATAAGAGCCAGGGTTTCCAGAGAAAAGGTTGAAAAGGTGGTAAATGCGCCAAGAAAGCCGATCATAATAAAGGCACGGATTTCAGAACCCACCGTCAGACGCTCTGTGAGCAGGACAAAAGCCAGCCCGATTATAAAGGAGCCTATCAGGTTGACACTCAGCGTTCCCCAGGGAAAGCCCCTTCCCAGCCAGGCATAGACCGCAGAAGACACCCAGAAACGCATCATTGCGCCCAGTGCCCCACCTGCTGCAATTACCCCAATTTCAACCAAAATAATTCCTCTGGAATCAATACTATAAAAAAATGGGTATTTTATGCTTTTTTGGTGGAATGTTCATTAAAAAACGAACCATCGTTTTATTTATTGCCTCAAATCAGTTTACCTGAAACAAAACACCTGATTAACGGGTCGGCTGAATTGATTTATTAGGCCAATTACTCTCAACCGTAAATGATTGACCAAGGGTTCTGAAATGACTAAATTCCTGTTTCTGTAATTTACTACGGATCTTCTCAAAAGATTTCACAACATCTTCGGCGTAAAGTCGTTCTCCACAATGCAGACAAACTTCTGCGTTAACTTTCAGAGCCACTGTGTTTCCTCCGCTTCTGATCAGCTTCTCTACCTGTTTGTCTTGCAATTCACCACCACATACAGGACACTTTTCAAATGGCTTCATTTTTTTAACCTCACTTTCCAGTCAATCCAACGTTCAGGATTTGGCCGATAGACTGTAATTAATACTGCCCACTGATTATCTGAATTATAAGCCCAAACACTATGAATAGGCTCACCAGAGAAATTCTTCCCCATAATCAGACAACTTGGATATGGTTTGTCATTCGAGTAATCCTCGATAACTTCACCCTGAATCACTGATGAATAGATTTCTTCATAACTCAAATTATCATCCAATATTTCCTCATCAGCATGTTCAGTTATTCTCACACGCCTGTTCCGAATGGCATTGATTATGTTTTCAATATCCATATCTTTATTCTCATTACCTATTGCATGGTTAAGCTCAATATACGCCACTAGGTATTTTTGTCAAATGAGGATTTAGGCACGAAAAGAAGTTTTCCACTAGTCTTTGTTCCAGTAATTGTGCGCTATGGGATATGGCCTGTTCGGAAGTTATGGTCTCATCCTTCAGGCTGATGATCTGAATACCGGCTTTCAGCTTTTGTACGGTTGCCCTGCAATAATCACCGCAGATTATGGTAACTGGTATATGGTATGACTCAGCCCGCTTAATGATACAGCCGGTTAATTTACCACCCAGGCTTTGCTGATCAAAAAAACCTTCTCCGGTAATAATCCGGTCTGGACGGGTATCAGTATTAGCCAGAAGTTTATCCAGCCCTGACAGTTCGGCCAGTATTTCAAAACCGCTTTGTATTTCTGCTTTTAGGTAGGCCAGCAGAGCAAAACCCAGACCGCCGGCCGCTCCGCTGCCTGGAGTTTTATATACTTCATCAGACAGCCCCAGAGTCCGAACAGTAGCAGAAGCATAGTTTGCCATGCCTTTTTCCAGAGCCTCAACCATTGGGGCATCCGCCCCTTTTTGTGGTGCAAAAACCCGGGATGCACCCTGCTCTCCCAGCAAAGGATTGGTGACATCACTGGCAATGGTGATGGTGCATTTTTTCAGGCGGGGCTCCAGATGAAGGGTATCGATTTTATCAATCTGTTCTAACCTGCCTCCCGCCGGTGTAACAACCTGCCTCCTGTTATTAAGGAAGCGTACACCCAGGGCAGACAGCATACCCGTTCCGCCGTCATTGGTGGCACTGCCGCCCAGACCAATGATAAGATGCTGTGCGCCGGTATCCAGTGCGTGTTTAATCAGTTCTCCTAATCCAAAAGTACTGGTTTTCAAGGGATTGCGTTTTAAGACAGGAATATTCGGTAAGCCGCAGGCCTGAGCCATCTCAATAATGGCAGTGGCTTTTCCATAAGGGTTATCGCTCTGCTCTTTATCTATAAAGACATAACTGGCCGTAACCGGCAGACCAATGGCATTATGCACCCGGACTGAGATTTTTTCTGTGTTAAGACAAGCCTGAACCGCATCTATGGTGCCTTCACCGCCATCAGCAAGTGGCATTAAATGAGTGGTGAACGTATCTGAGGTGCCAACAGCCTTATAAGTGCCGACAGCCTTATAAGAGCCGACAGCCTTTGAATAGTTCTGAAACACCCGTTCTGCAATGGTACAGAACTCCGCCGCACTTAAGCTACCCTTAAAAGAATCCGGTGCTATCAGAATATTCATTATTAATCTTACTC
>JALTKC010000221.1 GCA_027076245.1 Gammaproteobacteria bacterium | reverse complement strand
TAAAAATAATCTACAATAAAATCCGGTTTAACTATTTTAGGAGAGTAAGGCCCTTCAGTCCCGGCTTTATCAGGTACTTTTTTTTCATGCAATCCAGAATCTATTCACTTTCCATTTCTTCGGCTCCTCAGACACAGTATCAGGTAATCAGCATCAGTCCTGATTTACTCTCGATACTGGAATACTCTCAGTATGAAGTGATTAATGTTGCTGCCCAGAAGATCGGCATTTCTGATGATCAACTGACAATGGCTCAGCAATCCTTAAGCAGGCCTGATCAGAATATGTTAACCCAGAAACTGACACTGCTCAGTAAATCGGGACAGGTCATTTCAGTTACCGCATTTCCTGCCTGCTATGCGGGCCATGATCAGCCGGGCAAAAGTTTTACCCTATACCTTGTGGATGTATCACCCTTTGTAGAAGTGGAAAAAGCGCTGAGAAAAAGTGAAGAAAAATACCGGGAACTGGTTGAAAATGCCAATTCTATTATTCTGCGCTGGGATAAAAAAGGTTATATCACTTATTTTAATGAGTTTGCCCAGAAACTTTTTGAATATACGGAAGAAGAAATTATCGGCAGGCATGTAATGGATACCATTGTGCCGAAAACCGAATCCACGGGGCGGGATCTATCTCCTCTGATGGATGAAATCTGCCGTCATCCGGAAAGCTATGAAAGTAATACCAATGAAAACTGTACCAAATCCGGTAAAAGACTGTGGATCACCTGGACTAATAAAGTGCTCAGAGATGATGCAGATAATGTAATCGGGGTGCTGAGTATTGGTACGGATATTACCCGTCAGAGAGAAATAGAGGACGAATTACGCCATCGGCATAAAATGGATGCCATTGGTGAACTGGCCGGAGGGATGGCACATGACTTTAATAATATGCTGCATGGTCTGATGGGCTTTGCTGAAATTCTTGAGTGCAAACTGGACGATGACAAGCTTAAATATTATGCCCGTAAAATTATCACTATTGCCCAGCAATCATCAGAACTGACCAATAAACTGCTGGCGTTTGCCCGTAAGGGACAATACCACATGGTATCGGTGGACCTAAACCGGGTGATCCATGATGTCGTGGTGATGCTTGAACATATGCTGGATAAACGGATCCTTATCGAAACCATTACCCAGGAGGAGGCGTGTTGTACTGCCGGGGATCCAACCCAGTTACAGAACTGTCTGCTTAACCTGGCGATAAATGCCAAAGATGCTATGCCGCAGGGCGGGCGGTTAAAAATATCGAGTCAGAATGTCAGACTGGATTCCAGACAGATTAAGGCACTGAACATAACACTTGAACCTGGGGACTACATCCAGATTGATGTCAGTGATACCGGTACAGGAATGAGCCAGGAGGTTAAGCGCCGCCTGTTTGAACCCTTTTTTACCACTAAGTCGCATGGTGAGGGTACCGGAATGGGGCTGGCGGCTGTTTATGGAACCTTAATAAATCATGGAGGGGCGATTACAGTTGAAACAGCTGAAGGAAAGGGCAGCTGTTTTTCGCTGTATTTTCCAAAATGTCATTCCGAGCAGGCAGAAGAGGTTATAGAAGAAACTGAGACTGCTTCCGGTAAAACCCATATTATGCTGGTGGACGATGAAGAAATTATCAGGACTTATACAAAAGTGCTGTTTGAAGAACACAATTATACCGTGCAGACCTGTGAACATGGAGCAGAAGCCATAAACTATTACCGTGAGCATGGTGATCAAGTTGATCTGATTGTTCTGGATATGATGATGCCGCAGATGAGCGGCAAGGATGTTTTTTATGCCCTTAAGAACATGGATCCGGACGTTAAGGTGATTATTGCTTCCGGTTATGGCATGGACAAGGATATACAGAACCTGCTGGATAACGGGGTTTTAGAATTTGTACAAAAACCTTTTACTCTGGAAAAATTGTCGGATATTATGCATAAGATAATGTAAAACAATGGTTTTAAAATGCAAATTCCTCACGGTCTGTTTAAGTTATGCAAGTTTAAGTTATGCAAAATAGTTCTCCAGAGTGTTTTCATCTTCCTTCTTTTTAGCAGCAGTACCCTTCAGGCAGACTCTGAAATCAATGCAGGCTTAAAGACTAAACTGCAGGCGGCCCTGCAGGCAAAGGGCAAGGATTACCAGCCCAGAACAGAACACCTCAATCCGGATGGTTCCCCGGTTTATACCAATCGCTTAATTCTTGAACAATCTCCCTATCTTCTTCAGCATGCCCATAATCCCGTTAACTGGTATTCATGGGGGCCGGAGGCTTTTGCCGTGGCAAAAAAGGAAAATAAGCCGGTTTTTCTGTCCATCGGTTATTCTACCTGCCACTGGTGTCATGTCATGGAGCGGGAAAGTTTTGACAACAAAGCTCTGGCAGACTACCTGAATAAACACTATATCGCCATAAAGGTGGACCGGGAACGCCGTCCCGATGTGGATAAGGTTTTTATGACTGCCGCCATGCTGCTTAACGGCAGTGGCGGCTGGCCATTATCGGCGATATTAACTCCGGACGGCAAGCCGTTTTTTCTGGGTACTTACATGCCCCGTGAGACTTTTCTGGATGTGTTGCAGCGGGCTGAACAACTCTGGCAGCAGGATGAAGCACAATTAAGAAAAATGGCTGATAAGATCAGTGCAGCCGTACAGAGCCGTCAGCAAAGTATGCTGCAGGCTGAACATATTGGTAAAGAACGGGTGCAGATAGCCGTGATCAGTCTGCTGAACCGTTTTGATGATTTACAGGGTGGTTTTTCCCAGGCACCGAAATTTCCCAATGAAACCTACCTGTTTTTACTGCTGGATACCGTCATCAGAGATCAGGATAAAGAAGTGTATCACGCCCTGAGACTGACCCTGGATATGATGGCCCAGGGCGGGATTTACGATCATATCGGTGGCGGTTTTCATCGTTACTCAACAGACAATGAATGGCTGGTACCTCATTTTGAAAAAATGCTCTATAACCAGGCCTTATTGTCTATGGTGTACCTGCAAATGTACGCTATCAGTCAGCAGCTGCGGGATCAGCGGATTGTTACCCAGACTCTGGACTATGTGCTGCGGGATATGCGCAGTAAAACAGGTGGCTTTTATTCCGCCAGTGATGCCGACAGTGACGGCAGGGAAGGGCAGTATTTTCTCTGGACAGAAGCAGAACTTAAACAATACCTGCCGCCCAGATTATACTCTCTGGCGACAGTGCTTTATGGTGTTACGCCGGAAGGTAATTTTAGTGAACCAGCTGCTGAAGGTGGTTTAAATACTCAAAGCCAGGGAGAGAATATATTACATCTGCCCCTTTCGATTGAGGACTATGCCCGTCAGCACCATATCAATATCGACCCGCTTTATCAGGATGTGGCTCGGATCCGCTCCCTGTTACAGCAGCAACGCCGGCAGCGAATGGCTCCGACCACAGACAAAAAAATCATTACGGCCTGGAATGGTATGATGATCACGGCCCTGGCCAAAGCGGGAACACAACTGGCACAGCCCCGTTATCTGCAGGCGGCACAAAAAGCAGCAGAATTTTTATGGCAGACCCATTATCGTGACGGTAAACTCTGGCGGGCCAGTCTTGAGGGCAAACCCTCGGTTAAGGCAACCCAGGCCGATTATGCCTGGCTGGCACAGGCTTTTATAGCCCTATATGATGCCACCAGGGAAGCACAATGGCTAACTCGTGCCAGGGAATTAAGTCTGAAAATGATACAGCGCTTCTGGGACAGGGAAAGTGGTAACTTTTATCTAAGTGCCGGCCCGGCTGAAAATTCCCCGGACAATAATCCATCCTCAGAGCAGTTTGTTCTGTTTAACCGCCCTAAAGACCTGTATGATGGAGCCATTCCTTCAGCCAATGCCGTTGCCCTGGATGTGCTGACCCAATTATATTATCGCACCGGGGATGATTATTATCAGACCAAAGCAATGGCTCTGGTGGCCTCGGTATCGGGGATAATAAAAAACGCTCCTACGGCCTTTGCTTATTTCCTGACAGCGGTGAACAAACTTAATTTCGGCGAACTGGCCTGTTCAGACAGGGGGGCTGTATTATATGCAGCTAAAGGCCATATGCGTATAGAACCGCAACTGAACCGGCGTATAAAATCAGCCGAAAATACTCAACTGGAACTGCAGTTTAAAGTCATACTGGATAAAAACTGGCATATTAACAGTCATTTTCCACTGGATGAAGACTTACAGCCCACCTCTGTAAAACTGGATAATAAGTTTAAACCATTCTGGAAACTGGTAAAGGCAGAGTATCCTGAAGGTGAGCAGGTTAAACTCAGTATCAGTGATGAGCCACTGTCTCTGTACCAGGAACAGGTGATTATTAAAGTGAAGCTGGAGTCTGTAAATGCTCAGAATGATCAGGCTGGAACAGATAATACACAGGTGGAGGACAATCGGCTGGATCTGCTGCCGGTACAGCTACATTACCAGAGCTGCAATGATAAAATTTGTCTGGCACCGGAAATGCAGGTTTTTTATATTTCTCCCCGTTAACAGGAAATATATTATTGGCTTAAATCTTGCATTTTTAAATCCAATGAAGCTAAAAAACCAACAATTCATCATTTTTTTGACGCTCAGCCAGCTGGCTTTTGTAATGTCAGCGGTTATGTTTGCGTCTGCCGCTTTTGCTCTGGAACGTGAATATGTTGTGCGTATGGCCAAAGCAGACTGGCAGACAGAGGGCAAAAAGAACTATGAATGCACCCTCTGGCAGAAGATCCCTTTTTATGGTGAAGGCAGGTTTACTCATCAATCGGGCCATGAAGTGCGTTTTGACCTGTATAGTGATACGCCCGTAATGCAGGATGCCCGAGTAATTCTGCAATCTGAACCACCGCCCTGGCGCCATGATGATACGGTATTTGAAATTGCCAAACTGGATTTTAAAAGTGGCCATAATCCCTTAACAGTTAATCATCCCCATGCTTCAAGAATGTTCCAGCAACTGGAAAACGGCATGTCCCCGGTAATCATCTACCGGGATCTGGCGGATGGGCGGGATATTATTGCCGTCATGCTTTCTCCAATACACTTTCGCAAGGTGCTGGCCAAATATCGGGAATGTCAGCAGACCCTGATGGATTTTGATCTGGAACGAATTAAAAATTTTAAATTGTATTTTGCCACCAATAAGGCTGAACTGACTGCCCGTTCCAAACGGGATCTGGATAATGTGTTGCGTTATCTTAAGTTGGATCCAAAAATAAAGCAGATACGCATTGATGCCCATGCCGATGCCAGAGGCCGCCGCCGCTTTAATGATAAACTGGCGGAAAGGCGTTCAGAATCAGTGGTTAAATATTTAGTTTCAATTGGGGCAAAAAGGGATATGATCTATGCGGTCAGCCATGGTGAACGGGCTCCGGCTTTTTCCAATAAAACCGCTCAGGGACGTTCAAAAAACCGCCGGGCTGACGTGCAGCTACTGGAAACACCACCACCGACACCGGAAGAACAGAAAGCCATAGAGAAAGCCCGTAAAGCAGAACGCAGACGCCTGCTGCGGGAAAAATCCATATTTAACAAGCCGCCAGAGGTCAAAAAGCCAGCATCTGATAAACCATCAGATAATAATCCGGC
>JALTKC010000220.1 GCA_027076245.1 Gammaproteobacteria bacterium | reverse complement strand
AGGAGTCGGGTCTGTATGACAATCAGTCATTTATAGAATGGCAGATTGGTAAGGACACCAGCTTTAAAACCGGACTGCTTAAGGAGGAAACGTCAGCGGATAAACTGGTTTATCAGATCACCTTGCCGGCAAAAAGTAAAACCGGTAAGCCCGCTAAAGTGCAGCCGCGCTTAAATATTCTGTTTAATAATCTTTTTTCCAGTTCCATAACTCGGGTTAAACCACTCAAATAAGGTAAAAGAGCCATGAAAAATTTAATATTTCTGCTAATCATACTGGCATTATTATCTCCAGTGCTGACCAGCGCCAAAAATATTGACCTGTCCACCTTACCGGATCGTGATGCGGTACAGCTAACCATTTATAATGCTGAAGATCTAACCCTGGTAAGGGAAACCCGGCAGATCAGCATTAAAAAAGGCCGTAATCTGCTGCAGTTCAGTTGGGCAAATACCCGGATTGACCCCACCTCGGTGCAGCTGCGTTTTGTTTCTCATCCCGGGCAGATGGTCTTAGGCAATACCCGCTATCCCCATGATAAACCCCAGATGCTGTACTGGCATATACAAAGTCAGACTGAAGCACTGGCCACGGTGGAAATTTCCTATTTTACCTCCGGTATCCGCTGGCAGGCTGATTACACGGCAATACTGAATCAGACCGGAGATGCCATGAAACTGGAAAGCTTTGTCACAGTAAGCAATCATTCCGGGGAAGATTACAGCCAGGCTGAAATTCGTCTGGTACTGGGGGAAATCAATCTGGTGGAATCGGTTAATGCTCTGGTCAGAGAAGCCGATGTACGCAAGGAAGAGCTGAGTCAACGCCGTAAAGTAAAGAAAATGCAGCTGGCCAGGCAGATGTTAAGTAAAAATTCCGGTCAGTACTATCAGCCGGCACCGGCTCTGGCGGATGGCATAGACTCTGAAAAAGCCATCAGCAAGGAAAGCCTCAGTGAATATTATATTTTCAGTATTGAAGGCCGGGAGACGGTTAAAAACGGCTGGTCAAAACGCTTACGCAGCAGCCGGGCCGAAAATGTGGCTGTGGATACGGTCTATCGCTATCGTCCCGGAGAATACGGTGAACAACTGGTCAGGGTATTGCAGATATATAACAATAAGGATTCAGAACTGGGTGAAGCCCCTCTGCCGCAGGGCACTATTCAGATTTATCAGGATAATAAAGAGGGCAGTCTGAGCTATATTGCCGGCCTGCAGTTTGATTA
>JALTKC010000219.1 GCA_027076245.1 Gammaproteobacteria bacterium | reverse complement strand
GGGGGTGTTTGTAATGGCCAGGGATAGTTTATTTGAAGGTGATACTACCGTTGCTACTCGCTATTGGCATAAGCTGGAGGAGCAACTTGAGGAGCAAAAAGATGAGCATAAAAAAGACCCCCGGATACAATGTGATCTCTGCCCCAGGTATTGTGCCTTAAAACCGGGGCAGCGGGGGTTCTGTTATGTGCGGGCAAACCATAATGGCGAAGTGGTTTTAACCACTTATGGTCGTTCCAGCGGTTTCTGTATTGATCCCATTGAAAAGAAACCGCTGAATCATTTTTATCCTGGCTCTGCGGTACTGTCTTTTGGCACGGCAGGCTGTAACCTGGGCTGTAAGTTCTGCCAGAACTGGGATACCACCAAATCCCGGGAAATGGATAAAATGATGAGCTTTGCCTCACCGAAAAAAATTGCCCAGGCCGCTCAGGACTATCAATGTAAAAGTGTGGCCTATACTTATAATGATCCGGTTATTTTTCATGAATACGCCCTGGATGTGGCTCATGCCTGTCGGGAAAAAGGCATTAAGTCAGTGGCGGTAACCGCCGGTTATATCTGTGATGAGCCCCGGGAAGAATTCTTTTCGGTTATGGATGCCGCTAATGTGGACTTAAAGGCCTTTACCGAAGAATTTTATAAAAAAGAAACGGGCAGCCATTTACAGCCGGTGCTGGATACTCTGGAATATCTTTACCATCATACTGATGTCTGGTTTGAAATTACTACTTTACTGATCCCGGGCCTGAATGATTCAGAAGCTGAAATAGAAGCCATGACTCAATGGGGTATAGAGCATCTGGGGCCGGAAGTGCCCTGGCATTTTACCGCTTTTCATCCTGACTACAAGATGACTGACCTGGAACCAACACCACTGAATTCGCTGTTAAGAGCCAGGGATATTGCTAAAAAGAATGGCTTTTATTATGTTTACAGTGGCAATGTGCATGACAAGCTCAGCAGCAGTACCTTCTGTCATCATTGCGGCCAGGAGCTGATTGGCCGGGACTGGTATGAGTTAAGTGACTGGAATTTAACCACTGATGGTCATTGTAAGCACTGTGGTACCGCTTTACACGGACGGTTTGACCCTCAGCCGGGGCGTTGGGGCAGTCGTCGCCAGCCCATTGCTATATAAATACGCATAAAACGGTGTGACAAACTGAACTAAAGATGAATAAAAGGGGGGAATAAAGCGGAAAATAGTGACAGAAAACTTCAGAAAGTGGTTCCATTACCGGAAAAATACTATACTTTGTAGCGGACAGGTTTAAAATAAGCCATATTCCTGTAATAATGGACTGTAGTCTTTTTAAGCATTTAAAGAATCATTTAAAGTAGCATTTGAAAAAGAACGGTAGAAGATAAAATAATTATGGAAACAGAAGTGGTTGATGCTGAACGTCTGAAGTTTTTTAAGCCGTTTCATACACTTTCAGATAAACAACTGGACTATATCTCCGTTAATGCTCAGGTGTTGAACCTGCCCAAAGGTAAGGTCATTCTGGAATTAAACTCCGATTCAAAAGACAAATTTTTATTACTTGAAGGGCGTTTAAAGCTGACCGCTTTTGATGATTCACAAATGATTCTGGACGCCGGCACGGAACGTGCCCAGAGTCCGGTTGCCCAATTACGCCCCAGCCGTTACAAAGTGACCACTGAAGCGCCCAGCAAGATCCTGGTATTAAAAGAAGACTTTATGGACACCGCCATCGAACAGTCGGAAGTGTCAGCCTATAGTATTAATGAAACCCAGCTGGATGAAGAGCACGAAGAAGACCGGGTATTGTATGAACTGATTCTGGAACTACAGAAAGGGAATTTTATACTGCCCAGTATGCCCAGTATTGCTACCCGTATTCGTGAAGTGGTGGCCGATGAAAATTCCAGTGCAGTGGACATTGCCAATGTCATTCTGACCGACCCAGCCATTGCCGCTAAAATTATTAAAGCCGCTAACAGCGCACTTTATCAGCGCCGCAAAAAAGCCGAAGATTTAAAAACAGCAGTGGTCAGTCTGGGCACTAAAACGACAGTGCAGCTGGTGACCGCCTTTACACTGAAAGAAATCTTTACCTCTAAAAACACCCTTCTGACCAAACATATGTGTATGCTCTGGGAGCATAGCATTGAAATTGCCGCCATCAGTTTTGTACTGGCAAAAATAACCCCTGGCTTTAATGCAGAACATGCTCTGCTGGCCGGGCTTATCCATGATATAGGTGTCGTGGCTATTTTAAATAAGGCCGTCGATCATCCGCTGATTATGGATAGTGAAGAGCATCTGGATAAGGTTATTAAGAAAATGCATACCCAGGTTGGTTCATCCATATTGAGTCGCTGGGATTTCTCGGAAGATTTTATTGAAGTAGCCGAGGAAACGGAAAACTGGATGCGGGATTACAGCGAGAAACCCGATCTGGTCGATATTGTTAATATGGCTCATTTACACAGCTATATCGGCACCCCGCGGCAGCGTGAAGTCCCTATTATTGATCAGACTCCGGCGTTTCATAAACTGGCACTGGGTCAGCTGACGCCCAAGCTGAGTATCAAAGTGCTGGAAAAGGCCAAGGAAAAGATTGCACAAACCAAGGCGTTGCTGCATTTATAGTCGGATAGTTATCACCAGTTAAAATCAATTTTCTGCAGACTGTTTTTATCAATATCTGCCTGCATGATCTGCCACATTTCTGCCATGGTTTTGCCTGTCTGAGGATGCACCAGTTCCGGTGCCAGATCCGCCAGAGGTGACAGCACAAAAGCGTACTTTTCAATTTCATCTCTGGGTACAGAGAGACCATCGGCCTGAATAATATCCTGATCATAAAGTAATAAGTCAATATCCAGTGTTCGGGCAGAAAATTTTTCCTGCCCACGTTGCCTGCCGTTTTCATGCTCAATCTGTTTTAAGGTTTTTTCTACTTCAATCGCACTTTTATCGGTGTCAAAACAGGCCACAAGATTATAAAAATCATCACCATCAAAACCTACTGCCCGGGTTTTATAAACCGGCGATAATTGCAGGTTACAATTGTCGCCAAAAGCATTGCGCAGGTAATGTGCAGACAATCGAATGTACTTTTCCTGTTCTATATTGCTGCCAATACCGACATAGACCCGATGCATATTCATGTATTATGTGTTCCTGTTATCAGCAGAGCGTTCAATCATAACACCGACACCCCGTGCCCCGGCAACCGCATTAGGCTTGCTCAGCTTTATTTTAACCTGCCGGGCACCAAAGTCATTTAAAATCATATCACTGACGGCCTCCACCAGTGTTTCAACCAACTGAAAATGATGGGTCGCTGCTAACTTCCGAATCCGCTCACATACTTCAAAATAATCCACACAGTCTTTTATCTGATCACTCTGTACGGCCTGTTTAATACAGCAGCCAATTTCAATATCCAGAACAATCGGCTGGGGCTGTTCACGCTCCCACTCATGAATACCTATAATAGTATCCACTTTGAACTGCTCAATAAAAACGATGTCCATATAAGAACCTTTGCAGCGGCACGGAAAATATGAGGAAAATGTAAGTCAAATAAAGTGTAGCATAATCGTTGATTATTCAGCTAAAATCAATGCCCAATTATCTGAAACCTGATGTCCTTATGACCTTATTTGAAATTACCAAGTTAATCCACGTTACCGCTATCTCTCTGTCCATCAGCGGTTTTATTACCCGTGTTATATTGAAACTCAGAGATTCACCCTATCAGAACCGTTACTGGTTTAAAAAAGTACCGCATATGGTCGATACCGTGCTGCTGGCCAGCGCCCTGTTTATGGTGTACTTACTGGATCTTAATCCTTTTACAACGGTCTGGATTGCAGAAAAAATTATTGGTCTGTGTGTGTATATTCTGCTAGGTATGGTGGCCTTAAAATGGGCAAAAACAAACACCATTCGGGCCACTGCCGCCGTTGCTGCCGTAGTGGTATTTGCCTATATTGTTTATGTGGCACATTACAAAGCCCCTGCTGTAGTATTCAGTTATTAAATACAGAGTTCCGGCGTTTGCCCATTGCTATTGATCCTGCCTGATGACCTGGTACCCCATTTTTGCCCCTTGATCTTGGTCATTCACTTGCTGGTTAAATATTGCTCTAATGAGTGCTTCTGAACTTTCCCGGTTATTTGTCTGTACAGGCAAGTGGCTGGGTTTACCTGTTTGAGGACTATTGTGTTGTTACAGATCAATGAGAAGCCAACCAGCGGCTTTGCCCTGTTTAACCTGGGATTTCGGCCTTTTTTTCTGTTAGCCGGGTGGTCAGTGGTTATTTTAATGAGCCTGTGGGCTCTGATGTACACCAATACCCTGCATCTGAATAATTATTACGGCTTTATAGACTGGCACAGCCATGAAATGCTGTTTGGTTATGCGGCAGCGGTTATTGCAGGCTTTTTACTGACAGCAGTCAGAAACTGGACCGGTGTACAGACCATTACAAAAACACCACTGGCCATTCTGGCCGCTGTCTGGCTGACGGCCCGTATCCTGCCATTTACGCCCGTACCGGGTATGCTGATTGCCGTGGTGGACATCGGATTTTTTCTGCTTCTGGCTCTGGCAGTTGCCCATCCTGTTATAAAAGCAAAGCAATGGCACAATATTATTATGGTGGTTATTATTTCGACTTTTATGCTGGCTGATATTCTGGTGCAGATACAACATCTTGGGGTAACCACAGGTACACTAATACCGGGTAATACCCTCGCGCTGTACAGTATTTTAATGATCATCCAGATTCTGACCGGCAGAGTCATGCCCTTTTTTACCCGGGTGGTAGTACCCGGTACCCAGGTCGTAGAACGGCCTTTACTGGAAAAAGTGCTCCTTTACACATTGCTGTTACTGGGTCTGGCCGATGTTTTCGCTGTAAACGGACTGATTATTGCTCTGCTGGCAGCGATACTGCTGGTGGCGCATATTATGCGCGTCATGCCCTGGTTCTCTAAACCGGTGCTAAATATCCCCATACTCTGGGTTCTGTATGCGGGCTATTTATGGCTGATCATCGGTTTTGCCATGAAACTGCTGACAGGACTGGAGCTGGTTACCAATAACCTGGCCATCCATGCCTGGACTGTCGGTGTAATCGGCATCACCACCTACGGCATGATGGCCCGAGTTTCCCTGGGCCATACCGGTAGGGAAATGGTTCCACCTAAAATGGCGGTATGGGGTTTCTACCTGTTAATTATAGCAGCACTGGTGCGGGTATTTCTGCCTCTGATTGTCATGAGCCAGTATGTTCTGTGGATTGAAATATCTATTGCTCTATGGATTATTGCGTTTGTGCTGTTTAGTCTGGCGTATACGCCGATTTTGAGTGCGCCGCGGGTGGATGGGCAGGAAGGGTAAGAGCAGCGCTGAGCGTTGAGCGTTGAGCACTGAGAAAGAGCAAGAGCAAAAGAGTTTGCCTTCAAGTTTATACAAAATATTTTAAAATTTTACTTGACAGCAGAAAAAGCGATTTTACAATTTTTTGCTCAACGCTCAACGCTCAACGCTCAACGCTCAACGCTCAACGCTCAACGCTCAACGCTCAACGCTCAACGCTCAACGCTCAACGCTCAACGCTCAACGCTCA
>JALTKC010000218.1 GCA_027076245.1 Gammaproteobacteria bacterium | reverse complement strand
TTCAAACTCTTCCCCGACCTTATCCATCATATATTCACATTTCAGCCAGTCTGTGGCATCACGGGTGGCATCATCGGCACGGCGTTCTGTAACCGAACAGTGCTGGCCCAGTTCGGCCATCTGTTCATTAGTGTAACTGTATTCAGATACCTTTCTGCCCTGCACAATGTGCCGGATAGCACGATGCACCAGCAGATCAGGATAACGGCGAATGGGCGAGGTAAAGTGAGCATAGGCATCAAAGGCCAGGCCAAAGTGACCGACATTCTGTTCTTCATAGACCGCCTGAGACAGACTGCGCAGCATAACCGTCTGCAGTACCGGGAAGTCAATCCGCTCCTTGATTTCATTCAGCAGTTTAGAAAAGTCCCCTGCCTGCGGTTCATCTCCGCCTTCCAGTTTCAGACCCAGCGGTGCCAGATAATCTCTTAAAGACTTAAGCTTTTCTTCAGTTGGCCCTTTGTGATTACGGTACAGAGCCGGGATCTTGTTTTTAAGCAGGAAGTCTGCTGCACTGACATTAGCTGCCAGCATGCATTCCTCGATCATCTTATGGGCTTCATTACGATAGACCGGGCAGATTTTTTCAATTTTCTTGTGCTCACCAAAGACAATACGGGTTTCTTCGGTTTCAAAATCAATGGCTCCGCGTTCAGCCCGTTTTTTCAGCAGTACCTGGAATAACTGGTAAAGTTCATGCAGGTGAGGCAACACATCAGCAAACTGCTCACTTAACTGGGCATCGCTGTCTATCACCATAGCGGCCACCTGATCATAAGTCAGACGGGCATGGGAACGCATCAGGCCTTCAGTAAAGCGATAGGAAGTAATTTCACCACTGGCGGAAATATCCATAACACAGACCATACACAGACGATCCACATTAGGGTTTAAGGAGCACAGGCCGTTTGACAGCACTTCTGGCAGCATGGGTACGACCCTGCCCGGAAAATACACAGAGGTGCCCCGACGCTTGGCTTCACCATCCAGAGCCGTGCCGCGTTCAACATAAGAGGATACATCGGCAATGGCTACCCATAAGCGCCAGCCATCACCCAGACGTTCACAATGCACGGCATCATCAAAGTCTTTGGCATCTTCACCATCAATAGTCAGCAGCGGCAGTTCCCGTAAGTCTTCCCTGCCCTGCTTGCTTTCTTCCGGAACCGATGGAGAAAGATCCTGAATTTCTGATTCGAGCATAATAGGCCATTCATGAGGAATGGCATAACTGCGGATAGCTACATCAATTTCCTGACCAGGAGCCAGATGATCGCCCAGGTTCTGGATAATACGGCCTTTGGCACGATGAAAACGGGTGGGATACTGCAGAATTTCCACCATCACCATCTGGCCGGTTTCCGCACCATAGGTATGTTCATCAGCAATGATCACATCATGGTTAATGCGCTTGTGATCCGGTACCACCATCAGTACGCCATCACGATCTTCAAGCTGGCCTACCACGGTTTTGGTATTGTGTTCCAGAATTTTAACCAGAGCGCCTTCCCGACGACCTTTTTTGTCCACACCCACCAGACGCACCTGCACTCGGTCACCGTGAAAGACGGTACGCATATCACGCATACCGAGAAATAAATCGCCGCCGCCGTCTTCTGCCAGAACGAATCCGAAACCGTCCGGGTGAGCAGAGACAATACCTTCTAGTAATTCCTGATCAGAAATAATTTCATAGCATTTACGTTTATTGAAATACAGCTGGCCGTCGCGCTCCATCGCTCTGAGGCGACGGCGCAGGCCTTCTTTCTGATCGGGATCGTCCAGTTTCAGTAACTTTTCAATCTGGAATCGATTAATGGGATGTGGCTGTTCAGCCAGCAGGTCGAGAATGTATTCCCGACTTGGAATTGGATTATCGTATTTTTGTGCTTCGCGTTGTGCAAAAGGATCGGATTTACCGCTTTTTTGACTCATAGTTTTCCTTGGGCACCCATTTTAATTTAATCTTCAAATGGGTGTTTTAATATAATAGTTTGATCTCTATCGGGACCGGTTGAAATGATATCGATAGGGGTTTTCGTTAATTCTTCAATACGTTTGAGATAGGCTTTGGCATTCTCAGGCAGAGCCTCATAAGATTCCGCACCTACGGTAGATTCTGACCAACCTGGCATTTCTTCATAGACCGGTACGCATTTTTCGTACAGGTCGGCACCAATAGGCGGGGTATTAATTTGTTTACCGTCAATTTCATAGGCGGTACATATTTTCAGGGTTTCCAGGCCATCCAGAACATCCAGTTTGGTAATACACATACCGGTGACGCTGTTGATCTGATTGGAACGGTTCAGGGATACAATATCCAGCCAGCCGCAACGGCGGGAACGACCGGTGGTCGCCCCAAACTCATGGCCTTTTTCACCCAGATACTGACCGATATCGTCAAACAGTTCGGTAGGGAAAGGACCGGCACCAACACGGGTGGTATAGGCTTTGGTAATACCCAGAATGTAATCAAAAAACTGCGGGCCGACACCGGAACCGCTGGCGGCACCGCCGGCGGTGGTATTGGATGAAGTTACATAGGGATACGTACCGTGGTCGATATCCAGTAAGGCGCCCTGAGCACCTTCAAATAACACACTATCGCCGTTCTCACGGTACTGATGCAGTTTTTCAGTCACATCACAGATCATAGGGCGAATTTCCCGGCCATACGCCAGCGCTTCATCCAGAGTTTTCTGATAATCAACGGTATCGGCTTTATAGTAATGCTCCAGTGCAAAGTTATGGTATTCCATCACTTCTTTTAACTTGGCCGCAAACATTTCTTCATTGAGCAGATCGCCCACCCGCAGACCACGACGGGAGACTTTATCCTCATAAGCCGGCCCAATACCGCGACCGGTGGTACCAATGGCTTTTTTACCGCGGGCAATTTCCCGAGCCTGATCCAGCGCAACATGGTAAGGCATAATCAGGGGGCAGGCTTCACTGATCAGCATTCTTTCACGGGCATTAATACCCTGCTCATCCAGTTCTTTTATTTCCTTAACCAGCGCATCCATGGCCAGCACCACACCATTACCAATCAGGCATTTAACATTATCACGCAGTACACCGGAGGGTATCAGATGCAGCACAGTTGTCTGGCCGTCGATAACCAGTGTATGACCGGCATTATGACCACCCTGAAAGCGGGAAACAGCAGCAGCTTTATCTGTTAACAGATCAACGACTTTCCCCTTACCTTCATCACCCCATTGTGAACCGATGATGATGACATTCTTACCCATGCTAGATATCCTCAATTAAAAAACAGTATAAAATAATGTATAAATTAATACATAATTGGATTTAAACTTTACGAAACGGCTACTAACTGCCATTCACCCCTGTCATGACTCAGCTGATGGGTACACCCAAGAGCTTCTGCACTGGAACCGGAACCGGGCAATTCACAGATCACCCGCTGTCCCTGCTGACGTAATTCTTTTACCTTGTTCATCAGGGACTGCTGTTGTGCAGTATCCTGAGTAATGGGAGCAAAAATAATGGTGTCTCCGGCCTCTGATGTCTGATTGGCAATAGCAACCAGGTAAGACAGATCGGCACTGAAACCAGTGGCTGATCGGGAGCGGCCAAAGGTTTTACCAATACCGTCATAACGCCCGCCCATGGCAATTTCCTGACCATAGCCCGGCATATAGGCCGCAAAGACTACACCGGTATGGTAATTGTAACCACGCAGTTCCGCCAGATCAAAATACAGGCTCTGCTGTGGAACCCGCGCCAGAATACCTCTGGCAATCGCTTCCAGATTATCCAGTTCTTTTTGCACTTCAGGGTTATCCAGCTCCTTGCGGGCCTGTTCGATAACCGATATATCACCGTTCAGATCCACCAGCGCCATAAACTGTCGCTGCTGCTCTTCTGTGATAGCCATAGCAGACAGAAGTTCAGCCAGTTCAGTCACGGCTTTACGCTGCAGCGCATCAAATAAGTTATCTTCCTCAAATTCACTCAGTCCTGCCTGTTTAGCCAGTGAACGGAAAATACCGACATGCCCCAGGTCGATATGAAACCCATCCAGACCCACGGCCTTAAGGGTTTCTATCATTAACAGCAGGACTTCTATATTGCTTTCTGGCCCATCATGTCCATACAGTTCAACACCTATCTGGAGGGGGCTGCGGGACTGAGAAAAACCTTCCAGTCGGGTTTTTAAAACCCGTCCAGCATAACAGAACCGGGACGGCTGGTCGGTTTTAATATGGTGGGCATCAATACGGGCAATCTGCGGGGTCATATCGGCACGAACCCCCAGCAGCTTACCAGAGATTTGGTCCGTCAGGGTAAAGGTCATTAGCTGTAAATCATGGCCGGTACCGGTCAGCAGTGAATCGAGAAAATCGATCATTGGTGGTTCCACCAGATCATAACCCCAGCTATGGTACATATCCAGCAAAATTCTACGCTGCTGGTCCATGGCTCTGGCCTGAGGCGATAACACTTCCTGAATTCCTTCAGGTAATAACCAACGATCTTTTTTTAGCATATTGTTCAGTTTTTTGTTTCGGTTTTTTTGTAGCGTTTTTTAGCGTAGTAAGTAAATAGTTGCGGTGTTTTCAGAACTTCAATTATCTACTGATGGTATTAATGTTTCAGTATATATATGGTAACAGCACCGATAATCATACTGATAAAGCCTGTCCAGCGCAGTTGCTGTTCACTCATTTGTGCTGCGCTGAGCATCATCTGTTTAAAGGCTTTGGGGTTTAAAATCGGTAATAAACCTTCCAGAACCAGCATCAGGGCAACGGAAATAAGGATTTCATGCCACATAAACAAAAAAAATCCGGTTTTTTAGTAAAACCGGATTTTATACTATTTTAACGGCAGATTGAACTTATTTATGCCGGCCAGGCTATTGTTTGCCCTGAATATTTTTAAAATAGTCAAAGAAATCCGAATCCGGCTCAACCACCATAATATCCGAGGTACTGCTGAAGGTATTACGATAGGCATTCAGGCTACGATAAAAAGTAAAAAACTCTTTATTCTGGCCATAGGCTTTAGCATAAATTTCTGAGGCTTTGGCATCACCTTCACCACGAATTTTTTCAGCTTTCTTAAAGGCATCAGCTTTCAGGATAGTAACCTGTCGATCCGCATCAGCGGTGATCCGATCCGCACTTTCATTACCCTGGGCTCTTAGCTCCTTGGCAATTCGGGTACGTTCAGTTTCCATTCTGCGGAAAATTTTGTCACTGACCTTGGGCGGAAACTCAATACGCTTAATACGCACATCCACAATCCGAATACCAAAGGGTTTAACAGACTTATTAGCTGACTTGTTAATATCATCCATAATAATATGCCGTTCACCGGATATTACTTCAAACATATTACGGCGGCCGAACTCATTACGCAGACCTTCTTTTACAATGGTTCCAATCCGTTCCTGGGCAATATCCATATCACCGCGCATGGAAACATAAAAGGTTTTAACATCTTCAATACGCCACTGAATAAACGAATCAACTACCACGATTTTCTTTTCTTCAGTCAGGTAATCTTCCGGCTTGGCATCAAAGGTCTGGATGCGCTTGTCAAACTTGCGCACATTATTAACAAAAGGCAGTTTAAAATGCAGCCCAGGATCATAGTCAGCACGCTCAATTTTACCCCATTTAAACAGGATAGCATTTTCTGTTTCTGAAACCGTAAACAGCGAGGCCGAACCAACAATACCCAGTACAATAATGGTTATAGCAATTAAAATTTTCATTAACGTCTCTCCCTCAGCGGCGGTCTGGCTCTTGCCGGCTCTGTACTGAACCCGGAAGTCCGGTATTTGGACTGTACCTTACTGGGCTCATAGCTGTCAGAATCGTTACTGCTGCCCCCGCCAGTATTACTGGCTTTAAGGGGACGGTTGATCCCTCCGCCCAGCATCATTTTATCCAGCGGCAGATAAAGCAGGTTATTACCGCCTTTGGTATCCACCATAACCTTGCTGGTCTTGCTGTAAACACTTTCCATGGCATCCAGATAGAGACGATCACGGGTCACTTCCGGTGCTTTTTCATATTCTTTTAATACGCTCAGGAAACGGGCAACCTCACCCTCTGCCTCAGCAATGACTTTACCCTTATAGGCTTCAGCACCGGCAATCTGCTTGGCCGCAAAACCCCGTGCTTTGGGGATCACATCATTACGATAGGCCTGGGCCATATTGATATAACGTTCTTTATCTTCCCGTGCCGCGTTCACGTCTTCAAAAGCATGCTGAACCTGGGAGGGTGCCTTGGCACTTTGCAAAGTAAAACGGGTAATTAACAGACCGGTTTTATAACGGTCCAGAATTTCCTGGGCAAGGACGCCTATTTTGGCTGCAATCTGACTCCGACCTTCGGTCAGAATAAAGTCCATTTCATTTTTTCCGACAATTTCCCTGACGGCACTTTCAGATACCTGACGCAGAACATAACCGGGATCACGGACATTAAACAGGAAGTTCTCCGCATTGCTGACTTTATATTGCACAGCCACCTTGATATCGACAATATTTTCATCTTTGGTCAACATCAGGGCTTCATGGGTACTGCCGCCCAGATTTAAGCTTCTGGAAGCACTGACATCGACTATCTGATAGCTTTGAATAATGGGGGCATACCACTGGATACCCGCTTCCACTGTCTTATAGGCTTCTCCAAACTGCAGAACCACGGCTTTTTTACCCTGATCAACGGTGTAAATACCGGACATAGCCCATATGGCAATGCCAATGACTGCTGCCAGAACAAAAATAATGGTTGGAGGCTGACTGCTCTGATTATCACCGGAGGAATTACCCCCCGAGCCATTACCGCCACCTTTGCCACCAAACAGTTTGCCTATCTTGTCATTGAGATTTTTAATGATCTCATCCAGATCAGGCGGTCCCTGCTCATTATTATTCTTGTTTCCCCAAGGGTCGTTATTTTTAGGACCCCCCGGTTCATTCCAGGCCATTTAATACTCCAGTTTTATATTACAGAACAGCCTTAAGGCTGTCTTAAATTAACTTGCGCAATTGCAAAATGAAATTGCTATAAAAAATTACTATAAAATAGTTACTTAAAATTTAATGCGAATCTTATCGGACTAAGACCTCAGTGTCCATTTAGAATTCAATTTTTATGGGTTTAAAACGCAGTATTATACCACTAAATCACTAAACCCCGGCTGTTTTAATAATTTCTCAAACTGTCTGGCGGTGGTTTCGATATTAACCAGCCATTCACCGTCATCATTATAACTTTCATCCAGAATCTGCACCTGCTCAAAAAGCATGGAGCGCCATTGTCCAGACTCTGCCGGGATTTTCAGGGTTTTTGTTACCCGCTCCCGGCTAAAAATATCGGCAATGGTGGTCATTAACAAATCCATGCCTTCACCATGAGCGGCCGACAGCCAGACCCTTAGAACCTTGCCATTATCATCAGTTTCTACTCGCGGCTGCTGCCCTTCCAGCAAATCCACCTTGTTATAAACCAGTAATTGCGGGGTTTCCAGAGCATCAATCTGCTCCAGAACAGAATTGACTTCGGCAATATGTTTGGCACGATTCTCGGTATGAGCATCAATAACATGCAGTAATAAATCCGCTTCACGGGTTTCCAGCAAGGTCGCATGAAAGGCTTCTACTAGATCATGGGGGAGGTCACTGATAAAACCAACCGTATCAGCCAGAACTATTGCCTGATTTTTGGGTAACTCGACTCTTCTAAGGGTTGGATCCAGTGTGGCAAACAGCTGATCCGCTGCATATACGGAGGATTGAGTCAGTTGATTGAATAATGTAGATTTACCGGCATTGGTATAGCCAACCAGAGAAACGGTGGGCAATTCAGCCCGCTGCCGGGAACGACGGCTCTGCGCGCGTTGTTTACGCACCTTGTCCAGGCGTTTATTAAGCTGTTTTATGCGCATCCCCAGTAAACGACGATCGGTTTCCAGCTGGGTTTCACCGGGTCCCCTTAAACCAATCCCACCTTTCTGGCGTTCCAGGTGGGTCCAGCCTCGTACCAGACGGGTGGACAAATGACGCAGCTGAGCCAGTTCAACCTGCAGTTTACCTTCATGGGAACGTGCACGTTGCGCAAAGATATCCAGAATCAGCCCCGTCCTGTCCAGTACCCGGCATTGCAGAAGAGCTTCGATATTACGTTCCTGAGCGGGAGAAAGCTGATGATTGATAATGACCAGATCGGCCTGGTGCAGTTCAACCAGCTGGCGGATTTCTTCTGCTTTACCGGTACCGATAAAATATTTTGGTTCGGGACGATTTCGCCTGCCCTTGACAAAAATCAGGGGATCGGCACCGGCTGACACAACCAGATCATAAAATTCTGCCTGTGCTTCCTGCTGTTCATTATTATTGATTTGCGGGAAGTCAATATGGACCAGAATAGCACGCTCACCTGAGCCGCCGGGACGTTCAAACAATATCTGTAATCCTTAACATCCGGAATAAAGTTCGAACCGGCGTTTTACCTGAAGGCCTGGAGAACGCTAAAATAACAGCCATGTAGTTATTCAGGAATAAGTTCAGGAATTATTACCGTCTTCAGTAGTCAGCTTGACATTTCGTGCAGGCACAATGGTAGAAATGGCATGTTTATAAACCATCTGACTGACTGCATTTTTCAGTAAAATAACGAATTGATCGAAGGATTCAACCTGACCCTGTAATTTAATTCCATTAACCAGGTAAATGGATACAGGTACTCTTTCCTTTCTCAATACGTTCAAATAAGGGTCTTGTAAGGCTTGCCCTTTACTCATTATAATTTCTCCCGAATTATCATTATTAGTATGTTCTTTATTGTGTTTTTTCCTGTTCTGCCACGCCAAACACAAAAAGGACGTTCATTTTATAATAATTTGCTGTTTATGTATATAAGCATATACTTAAATAAGCTATTATTATTCTTAATATAGGGTAAAAACGGTTCAAATAAACCGCATTAACCTCAGACAGAACAAAAACCTCCAAAATTCCGCGCCCGGTTTAACTTAAATTAAGCTAAACCAGTATTTTAAACAAAATACCAGAAACTGAGGCAATACGAATGCATTGTAGCTTTTTTTATAAAAAAATACATAGTGATATTACAGCAAAAACTGGGGTAATCCCTTAGATTTTATTGTCTTTTCGATTCCAGTTTGCTAATTGCCGGGCTTAAATATTTCACAGCCTGATGAACATTATTATTATCTTCTGTGGCCAGCCAGAGAGCATCCTGTTCCCGGCGCAGCCAGGTCATCTGCCGTTTGGCAAACTGCCGGGTAATGGTAATGGCTCGCTCAATCATTTCCTCGCGATTCATTTTACCTTCCAGATATTCCCAGACCTGCCGGTAGCCTACTGACCGCATAGAGGGCATGGAAAGGTCCAGATCGCCCCGCTGCCAGAGCTGCTGTACTTCCTCAATAAAGCCCTGCTCAATCATTTGCTCAAAACGCAGGGCAATACGTTCTCGTAATAACGCTCTTGAACTCGGTGCAATGACTATTTTATGGTTTTCAAAAGGCAGAGCCTGAGCCTGGCTGGCCTGCTGTAACTGGCTCATGGTCTGACCGGTGATCTGGTAAACTTCCAGTGCCCTTTGCACCCTTTGCGGATCATTGGGATGAATCTTTCTGGCACTGTCGGGATCAATTTCAGCCAGACGATCATGCATGTATTGTTTCCCCTTCTGCCGCATCTGGGTATCCAGCCGGGCACGAATGGATTCATCGGCCGCAGGTAATTCCGAAATACCATACAGTAGACTGCGATGATACAACATGGTTCCACCCACCAGCAGAGGAATTTTATTCTGCTGGTGAATCTCAGCTATGGCCTCCAGAGCGTCTTTTCTAAACTGAGCCGTGGAATAGGACTGTGCCGGATCCAGAAAGTCGATCAGACGATGGGGCGCCTGCTGTAATTCTTCTGCTGTGGGTTTGGCTGTGCCTATATCCATATCCTTATACACCAGAGCTGAATCTACGCTGATGATCTCAAAGGGATATTGCTCTACCAGTTTAATGGCCAGATCGGTTTTTCCCGATGCAGTGGGCCCCATAATAAAGACTACAGGACGCTGTTGTTCAGGTAATTGTGACAGAGGCTGATTCATGAATGGTTAAATAAAGCACTCAGCTTATCCTTATCAAGGATGAGCCATAAAGGTTGTTTATTCCATAAGGGTACGGATGAAGATTGTTTAACTATACCGGCCAATATTGATAATAACTGATTCTGTTCTGCAAGACTTAAACTTGTGCTCTGTAGAGCATTCAGCAGTATTTTTGTTGCAGCAGCAGAAATATCCGGCTCCTTGCCGTCAGTCTGAATATTTTTCTGCTCATTTAACCAGGCTGATAGTGCTTCAAGCAGTTTTTCCAGTTTGATTGTACAGCCCGGTATGCCCTGCAGGTCTGGTAAGGAGCGAACCATTAAGGAATCATCTGCAATCCGGCTGATTTCCAGGCCCCATTGTTCCAGTGCTTTCTGAATGTTTATTAAATCATCAACCTGGCGGGATTTCAGCACGACGGTCTGCGGGATAAGCAACTGGGTTCGTTCACCCGCTGTAAAAATATGCTGGAGAATATACTGCTGTACCGGCTTAATCTGAAACAGGTAGAGCTGCGGATTAGCGACCTGAGCCTTATTCTGACTGAGTATAAAGCCCGGCATTAAAATATCCAGGCTTGTACCAAAAAAATTCTGTTTGTCGGCTGCTGATGTCTGACCTGAATCATTTTGCTGTGCCGGCTTCTGATACAGCTTCTGCATACCCTCCAGATGTTCTGCTACATCTTTACGGGATAAAGCTGAAGAGTCTTTTTGATAAGGTACTGATGAGTAAGGATTATGATAAACCGTTTTATCACTGTTTAAATGCCGGTCTGTTGTATTATTTTCGGTACTGGCTGTAATGGCTGTTTCTTTGTATGCTAAAGGCTTTTCTATAGCTGATGGCTCTCCATAAGCTGAAGGCTCTCCATAAGCTGAAGGCTCTAAAACCCGATGCAACGCACTATAAATAAAGTCATGGATCAAGCGGGTCTGACGGAAGCGGACTTCGTGTTTGGTGGGGTGTACATTGACATCCACCTGACCCGGATCAATTTCCAGATATAGCAGGTAAGACAGATAACTGTCCGGCGGTAATAATTCCTGGCAGGCCTGGCGCAGGGCATGATTAACCAGTTTGTCACGGATAAAACGACCGTTAACATAAAAATACTGCCAGTCGGGCTGGCTGCGCTGCCAGTGCGGTTGACTGACCCAGCCCCATAAACGGATAGTACCCATTTGACTGAAATGGCTGGAGCTGAGATCGATCCGGTGACTATTGGCCAGAAATTCATTACTGAACAGACGGCCAATGCGCGATTCAATGGCTTTTGAAGTATCGGCTACAGGTAAATTACGGATAATTTTTTTATTATGAGCCAGCTTAAAGGCAATATCAAAACGACTTAAGGCAATGCGTTTAAACACATCATCAATATGTTTAAATTCTGTTTTGACCGTACGCATAAATTTACGCCGGGCGGGCGTATTAAAAAACAGCTCCCGCACTTCTACAATAGTGCCCTTAGAGCCTGCCACCGGTTCCGGTTCGGCCTGATAGTTGGCAAAGTCAGTATCTGTACCGGTATTTATCCGCCAGGCCTGTGACTGATGCTCTGGTTTGCTTTGAATGGACAGACGAGAAACCGCGCTGATACTGGCCAGAGCCTCACCGCGAAAGCCCAGACTGGCAATATGCTCCAGTTCATTCAGGGTACTGAGTTTACTGGTTGCATGGCGAGAAACCGCCAGCGCCAGTTCCGCTTTACTGATGCCGACACCGTCATCGGTCACCCGGATCAGGGCACTGCCGCCTCGTTCAATATCTATCTGAATATGCTGACTACCGGCATCAATGGCATTTTCCAGCAATTCCTTAACTACAGAAGCCGGGCGTTCAACCACTTCACCGGCAGCAATCTGGTTGGCCAGTTGTAAACTAAGAGGTTTAATAACAGGAGTAGTAACGGTAAAGCTCCATTGGTTGCCGGTTAAATTTCAAGGTAGTTTACCCTAAAAAACAGGCACAAGGAATCAGGATCGGGGGATGCTTAAAACCTTACCGACATACAGGGTATTGCTTTTCAGTTTATTGACCCGCTTGATTGAAGAAACACTGACCTGATAGCGTTTGGAGATGGCTGACAGGGTATCGCCGCGAACCACTTTATGGGTACGCTTTTTCTTCAGAGTGTTGGTGGTTAACTTGATCATATCCTGAGGATTAAGCGGTGTGTCCCTGGCGTACACAGTACCTGGTACTGGATATTGTTTAAAATAACTGTCCACACCGGTCAGGATCGCACTGGCCAGTTTTTTCTGATAGGAGGAACTGCGCAGCAGGCGTTCTTCTTTAGGATTGGAAATAAAACCGGTTTCAACCAGTAATGAAGGGATATCCGGTGATTTTAAAACCACAAAACCGGCCCGTTCCACTTTGCGTTTATGGGTTTTACCGACCGTTTTCAAACGGGACAGAACCCGGCTTGCCACACTGCTGCTGGCTTCAATAGTGGCGGTCTGGGATAAGTCCAGCAGCATTTTAGCCAGCATATCATCTTTATCATCCAGACTGACACCTCCGACCAAATCCGCCTCATTTTCTTTTTTCGCCAACCATTTGGCTGCCTCACTGGTCGCTCCGCGGGAAGACAGAATAAAGACTGAGGCGCCTCTGGCTTTGGGGTTTCTAAAGGCATCGGCATGAATGGAAATAAAAATATCGGCATTCAGCTTGCGGGCTTTGCGGGTACGTCCGCGCAGACTGATATAATAATCACCATCACGAATCATAACCGCTTTCATACCCGGCTTGCGGTTAATCATATCCCGCAATTTGCGAGCAATCTGCAGGACAACGTGTTTTTCCTTAGTCCCCCGGGGACCGGCAGCACCAGGGTCATCGCCCCCATGACCGGCATCAATGGCCACAATTAAATCACGTTTTCTGGATGAATTAACGCTTTTAACAATTCGGGGCACATTACTTTTTTTATTGCCCATTTCTTTTTCAAGATCGATGACCAGACGATAACCGTATTTTTTATTGGGCTTAAGCAGAAAACTTTTGGGATGAACCTTATGTTTCAGATCCAGCACCATGCGCAGAGTGTTGTTTTTTTTCTGTGCGGTACGAATATCACTGATCGATCCCGATTTATAATTCAGCTCAGGCAGAGGGCCGGATAAGCTGGCTCCGCTGATATCAATAACCACCCGTTCAGGATTAGACAGGGAACTCAGGCGATGCTCTACTCCCCGGTTTAAGTCAATAACCAGACGGGTTGAATCTGGGGATGCCCACATACGCACACCGTTTACTTTGGCAGCAGCGGCATATACATTGACTGAAAAAAACAGGACGGCCATACAAAGGAAAAACCGGGCAATAAACGGCTGTCTGATGGCTGTTATTGTTATTTTAACTATACTCATAATTCTTACCCCGCTTTTCATTAAACCGCAGCCTGCTCAGAGGCTTAATGCCAGCCTGGAAACAATTGCCTTACCGAGTTCCGATTCCGCCCGCAACTCAACCCCCCGTCCCTGTTTTTGATGGGTGATTTTAATTAACACATCTGCTTTAGGTAATACACCCTCACCTTTTGCCGGCCATTCTATCAGAGCAATGGCCTGACCATCCAGGTAGTCCCGAATACCCAGATATTCCAGCTCTTCCGGATCCTCAAGCCGGTATAAATCAAAATGATAAACTTTTTGCAGCGACTTATTACCATCCCTGCTCTTTGAGTTTACATCAGATTTATCAGTTTTTGAAATAGTTAGAGGATCTATCCGATCATTCTGTTTAAGATCTACCTGTAACTGATTGTAATCATAAAATTTATTATAATCAAGGGCGTAGGGCTCAACAACGGTAAAAGTTGGACTTTTTACGGCGCCCCGGTGCCCACAGGCTCTTAAAAATCCCCTGACCAGGGTGGTTTTTCCGGCACCCAGATCACCATCAAGGTAAATAATGGTACCGGGCTGAGCCTGTGCCGCCAGTTGAGCCCCCAGGTCAATCATGGCGGACTCATCAGGAAGAAAAACGGTTAATAAGGATTTTTTGTTATACTGTGAATTTGACATAAAAAATAATGCCCTGTCCCCTGGTGTTTTGCCCTCACCCTGGCCCTCTCCCAGAGGGAGAGGGAATATATAGATGTATGATTGGGTAACATTTGTTCTGCTAATTTAAAGATACCTATTGTATTGAATGAAAGCACAAAATAACACTGATAATTTCAGCCCTGAGGAACTGCATGAGCTGGCTCAGACCATTAAACTCTGGGCTAAAGAACTGGGCTTTCAGGCTACCGGTATAACCGATACGGACTTAACCATTGCTGAACAACGCTTTAACCACTGGCTGGAGCAGCAGATGCATGGTGAAATGGCCTATATGTCCCGCCACGGAAGCAAACGCACCCGGCCTGCTGAACTGGAACAGGGAACTCTGAGTATTATTTGCGTGCGGATGGATTATTTTCCGGAAGATCCGGAACATACCATAGATTTACTCGAACAACCTGAAAAAGGCTATATTGCCCGTTACAGTCTGGGACGGGATTATCACAAGGTCGTTAAAAAGCGTCTGCAAACGCTGGCCTCCCGCCTGGAACAGAAAATCGGCCCTTTTGGTTATCGGGTCTTTACCGACAGCGCACCGGTACTGGAAAAACCGCTGGCAGAAAAAGCCGGACTAGGCTGGATAGGTAAACATTCCAATGTTTTACAGGAAAAAACCGGTTCCTGGTTTTTTTTAGGTGAAATATTTACCAACCTGCCCCTGCCCGTTGACACCCCTGCTGTAAACCACTGCGGTAGCTGTACTAAATGCATGGATGCCTGCCCGACTCAGGCCATAGTAGAGCCTTATATTGTGGATTCCCGCTTATGTATTTCCTACCTGACCATTGAATCCCGTTCAGCCATTCCTGAGTCCTTACGTCCGTTAATGGGCAACCGGATTTACGGCTGTGATGACTGTCAGCTGTTCTGTCCCTGGAACCGGTTTTCTCAGCAGACCGCTGAAAGCGATTATTTTGCCCGGGGTGATCTGGCCAGTCCGCAATTGCTGGACCTGTTTGCCTGGAGCGAAGAACAGTTTCTAAAAAACACTGAGGGTACTGCCATTCGCCGGATTGGCCATGAGTCCTGGTTAAGAAATATTGCGGTGGCTCTGGGCAACTGCCTGGCCTCGGATCCTGAAAATACGGATGATATTATTCAGGCTCTGAAAAATAAACAGACAACATCGGCCATGGTTCAGGAGCATATTGACTGGGCGTTGAAACAGGTTGAGGAAATCAATGGCTAAAATACTCTGCACCGGCATTGCTACCGTTGATATTATAAACGAGCTGGCACACTATCCTCAGGAAGATGACGAAGTTCGCATTCTGTCTCAGTCTATAACCCGTGGCGGCAATGCTACTAATACAGCAGTGGTTCTCTCTAAGCTTGGCCACCAGTGTTTCTGGGCCGGAACCTGTGTAACACCGCCTTCCAAAGAAAATACCGGTGACAGAGACAGTCAGATTATTATTGATGACCTGCTAAGGAACCGGGTTAATACTCAATATGTTCAGTTTCTAAACAAGGGCAAGGTACCTGTTTCTTATATCAGTCTAAGCCGCGCCACAGGCTCAAGAACCATCTGCCATTACAGGGATTTGCCTGAATACCCTTTTGAAGTTTTTAAACAACTTCCCCTGGAAAACTTTAACTGGTTCCACTTTGAAGGCAGAAATATTGAACACACCCTGAAAATGATGCAATTATGCAGGACTCGTGTGCCAAAAGCCCGTATTTCTCTGGAAATTGAGAAAGTCAGAGACAATATTGAAATTCTGATCC
The DNA here is from genome assembly GCA_027076245.1 of Gammaproteobacteria bacterium. Classification (GTDB taxonomy): domain Bacteria; phylum Pseudomonadota; class Gammaproteobacteria; order GRL18; family GRL18; genus JANELJ01. Next base: position 3,663 of record JALTKC010000218.1, on the reverse strand, counting down.
CTTATGCTGATATGGTGTTATTTTCAAAACATTATGCTCAGAACAGTAAAACCCCGAATGCCCGTTCTTTTTGTCTGGAGAAAAGCCGTCAGTATCCGCAGGTGCTCATTGTCTGTGCCTGGGGTAAAGCCGGTGCAGGAGCAGCATGTAAACAGAACTTTTACTGGCAGGATGGTTTTAAAGTAAAGACTGTGAACTCTCTGGGAGCGGGTGATGTTTTTAATGCAGCAATGATACATCAGCAGCTTAAACAGCAATCAATAGCACAAAGCCTGCGGTATGCCTGCAGGAAAGCAGCAGATAAATGTACAAAAAAAAGCTTAATCACTTGAAAAAAAAGCAAAAAAAGGTTATTTTTCCATGGCTTATTTTATTAATAACATAATAAAAACAATAACAATAAATTTATATAAAAATAACAAATCTACCAATTTTACGAGAAATTATTAATGAGTGATTTATTTTCAGAACAGTGGATTCAGGAACTGGGCAAGGCATGGAATAATGATAACCTGGTTCTGGAACCACTGGAAAAAGCAGAGTTTACTGCCAACATATCCTATGGTTTTATCGGCGAAGAAAATCCCCGTTGCCTGCTGACCATTGTTAACGGCAAAGCGGTTAACGCCTCTTTATACAAAAATGACCATCTGGACTGGGACTTACGAGCCGATCGCAAGAACTGGGAAAAATGGCTAACCGGCGGATTTGGCCTCACTAAACTGGGACCGGCTGTCGCAACCCGCGCCCTGCAATTTGCGACAGGTGATTATCGACAGATGATCCGCAACCCTTTATTAAGCCGTCCTTTTTTACGGCATTTTGTATTAATGACTCAACTGGACACACAGTTCTAATACCATTTATCCATTAACTTTTTCTTTTCTGGGCCGCCTTAAGCAACAGCAGCTCTACCTGTTCATCGGACAGGTTCTGCAAGTGTTTCTCCAGATCCTTTTTATCCATAACCGTTTTTCTGGAAATAGCCTGAAACTTCCTGGCGGCCGCCAGAATCCCTTTGTGGCTGATGTCCACATACTCAAAACAGATACTGGCAAACTGATTCGGACTTAAGCCCAACTGTTCACTGCAGCTGGATAATTTCTCATAGGCCTTATCGGAAATCTGTAAACTGACTTTTACTGCCATCGGCTTTCCACTATTGGTTTTTCTATATTATTTTTTCTACATTATATAGTTTATAAAAATCTGGACTGTAAAGTAAAATCGGTAGATAATTAAACGTTTATTCAGACATAAAGCGATTTATGAAAAGTACAGCAAACTGGGAAGCTTCTGTTCCCGCCACCTCAGACATTGAGCAGCTTAAACCCCACCTGAATAAACAGGAACAGGGGCAGTTAATCCAGCAGATCAAAGACAAACTGGCTGAGCAGAATGCCGTCCTGGTGGCGCATTATTATACCGACCCCATTTTACAGCAACTGGCCGATGAAACCGGCGGCTGTGTATCCGATTCCCTGGAAATGGCTCGCTTTGGTAAAGCCAGTTCAGCTGAAAAAATCATTGTAGCCGGGGTTCGCTTTATGGGAGAAACGGCCAAGATCCTGTCTCCGGAAAAAACCATTTTAATGCCAGACCTTGAAGCTAACTGTTCACTGGATCTGGGCTGTCCTGCAGAAGATTTTATTCCTTTTTGCGATCAACATCCCGATCATACCGTGGTGGTCTATTCCAATACCAGTGCGGCCGTTAAAGCCCGTGCCGACTGGGTGGTAACCTCGGGTATTGCCACTAAAGTCGTGGAACACTTAAAAGCCCAGGGTAAAAAAATCCTCTGGGCACCGGATCGTCATCTGGGGCAATACATTCAATCAGTGACCGGGGCCGATATGCTGCTCTGGCAGGCGTCCTGTATTGTACATGATGAATTTAAGGCCGATGCCCTGGAAGCTCTGAAACAAAAACATCCCGATGCTAAAATTCTGGTGCATCCAGAATCCGCCTATACTGTAGTCAAAATGGCCGATGTGGTCGGCTCCACAACACAGTTAATTAATGCCGTACAGAATATGGATGCCCAGACGTTTATTGTGGCTACAGACAATCGTATTTTTTATAAAATGCAGGAAGCGGCTCCAGACAAAACCCTGATTGAAGCCCCCACCGGTGGTGTCGGTGCCAGCTGTACCATGTGTGCCCATTGCTCCTGGATGGCCATGAACAGTTTACAGGGAATTCTGGATGTACTGGAAAATGGTAAAAATGAAGTCTTTGTGGATGAAGCAGTCAGGGTAAAAGCCTATGAATCGACCCAGCGTTTACTGGATTTTGCAGCTTCTTTAAAGAAATAAAAAAGCTCAGCATTATCAGCATTAATAGTTTTCTGTTAACAGTCCTTCATTAATCCAGGTTTGTATAAAACCAGCAACCCTGGCGGGAGCATATTGCTCATCGATCCATTCACAGACACCGGCACAGATAGCGGCAAAGTTTTCGCCTGCCAGCATGGTATCCATGGCCCAGGCTTCGTCCACATCCATGGAGCGGTACCAGGTTTTTAGATCTCTGCGCCAGATAACCCAGCCGATGGGATATTCCTGCTCGACAATATCAATGGGCGGTTGTTCCTGTTCAATGGCCTGCCAGAGCTGGGGGACATTAAAGCTTAAATTAATTCGCTGTAATGAGGGATGGAAGCTGAATGTCAGTTCCGGCCATTGTTCCGGAGCGATAGTTTGCAGTTCTTCCAGACTCAGGCGCGGCTGTGCAGCAGCATCAAAAGCCGCTCGGAGCAACCATTCAAACTGAGCCATTTCTGACAGCACTTTCTGTTCCCTGAAATCACTTTCTTCTGCCAGAAACCCGGCTAAGCGGTGCCCGAAAAACCGAAGGGAAAAATGCTGTGACGGGTAACGCTCGATATAACGCAGACCCATCTTAAGAAAATCGTCATCTCCTAACAGGGTATTTAAGGCCGGAAAGGTGTCTTGAAGGGCGTCTATCAGGCGATAACGGTAGGCATTGGCATATATATCCAGACGTAGATCAGCCGGTACTTTTTCTGTACCGGTTACCGATTCCTTAATGACAGGATCGTGTGCCCTGAGCCAGGCCAGCATCTGCTGCTGTAGTTCTTTCAGGTCGGGTTGGGGTTTACTATTGCTCATAATGGTTTGTGGTGTCATCTTTTACACAGCAGCCACTTTTGAGGCGTTAGGTGATGAGGGTTTAGTTAAAGGGAGACTCTCTAATAGTTGCAATACGCGGGCAGGATGCCCGCGCTCCCAGGAGGGGGTAGTTTGAGGAGAGTTCTCCCGCGTGCTCTTTATCTGTGGATGATTAATACCCTGGGTGGAAACGGCTGCGGACATTTTTCTGGCAAAGTTTAGTTCATCAAGCAGTTCGGCCAGAGGCGGGATATTGGCATCCCGTTCAATCATAAAGGTGGTTTCACCAAAACGTTCAACAGCATGAGCATAAAGCGCCCATACGGCTCTGCAGACCGGCTCGTCATGGGTGTCTATAATATAGTCCCCATAGTCACTATGACCGGCCAGATGAAACTGCTGAACCCGTTGGGGATTAATAGCATTAAGATAGCTCAACGGATCAAATTCATGGTTAACGGCAGATACGTAAATATTGTTAATATCCAGCAACAGCAGGCAATCGGCACGTTCGGCAATTTCATTTAAAAAT
>JALTKC010000217.1 GCA_027076245.1 Gammaproteobacteria bacterium | reverse complement strand
CAACAGGGGATGGCATTGTTTCTGCACTGCAGGTTCTGTCTGCCATGATGGGCAGTGGTAAGAGTCTGAATGAACTTAAACAGGGTATGCAGAAATATCCTCAGCATATGATTAATGTGCGTATTAAGGAAAAAGTTGATCCATTTAGTTCAGAGCAGGTGGTTAAGGCAGTAGAAGAAACCGAACAGCGTCTGGCTGACAAAGGACGGGTATTATTAAGAGCCTCCGGTACTGAACCCCTGATACGGGTTATGATTGAAGGATCTGATGAACAGCAGGTACTTAAAGAGGTTCAGGAACTGGCAGATGTTGTAAAAAACGTGTTTGGTTAAAAAAAGCTGGCTAAAAAAGCACAGAAATACTGCCATATATTTGATTTATCAGGGCAGTAAAGGTATCATTTCGCGCTGGATAAGAAGCCATTGGCCTGATAATAAAAGCCCGTGGTGCTAATCTAAAGATATATAAAATATATATAAAAGGAAGGTAAATAAACAATGCGTACCCCATTAGTCGCTGGTAACTGGAAAATGAACGGCTCGCGTGCGAGCGTTAAAGAATTAATCAATGGTGTAGTTGAAGGTGCTAAAGCCATCAACGGTGTTGATATTGCAGTCTGTCCTCCTTTTATATTTATTGCCGATGTTGTCGCTGTTACAGAAGGCAGCAATGTAGCGGTCGGCTCACAGGATGCCAGCACAGAACTTAAGGGTGCTTTTACCGGTGAAATCTCCGTTGAAATGATTAAGGACTTTGGCTGTAAATACGCTATTGTCGGCCACTCTGAACGTCGTACTCTGTATGGTGAAACTGATGAAATTGTTGCTAACAAGTTCGGTGTGGTTAAAGACGCTGGTCTGATGCCGATTTTCTGTATTGGTGAAACCCTGGAAGAACGCGAACAGGATATAACCGAAGAAGTTTGTGCCCGTCAGATTGATGCGGTATTTGCCGCTCATGGTGATAATGCGTTTGAAGGTTCAGTCATTGCTTATGAACCTGTCTGGGCTATTGGTACCGGTAAAACGGCTTCACCAGAACAGGCACAGGCAGTACATGCTTTTATCCGTGCTCATCTGGCCAAACGTAATGCGGACATTGCTGAAAAAGTTCAGATTTTATATGGCGGCAGTATGAACCCCGGCAATGCTAAAGAATTAATGGGCCAGAGTGATATTGACGGCGGTCTGATTGGCGGTGCATCTCTGAAAGCCGATGACTTCCTGGCGGTC
>JALTKC010000216.1 GCA_027076245.1 Gammaproteobacteria bacterium | reverse complement strand
TTATAAGGTTACATAAATCAGTATGTTATGTGAATTAAATAGTGCTGTTGGCTTGATAAAGCTGATCTTTCAGGAAAAGCATGGCTATATTAATATTTAGTAAAATGCTTGTGCACAACCGGGGCTTTTTGTTTGAAAATAACAATTACTTAGCACTAAAAACAGCTGTTTAAGATAAGACTCGTTTTAATAAAAATAATGGGAATAAAATGAAGCAATGGCAGTCAATTATTTCGCACATCGAGCAAACCATCGGTCGACCATTTTCGCTTGAGCAACAAAAAAGTCTGGGCGGCGGCAGTATTAATTCGGCTTTTTTACTGGCAGACAAAAATGGTCAGCAATATTTTGCTAAAACCAATCAGCCGAGCCACCTGGCGATGTTCGAGGCCGAGGCGCGCGGCCTGCAGGAACTGGCATCCAGTCATACCTTAAGAGTGCCGCAATCTGTGTGTTTTGGTGAAAACCCGGTGCAGAGTTATATCGTACTGGAATACCTTGAGATGAACGGCCAGGCAGACCAGCGACTGCTGGGCGAACAACTGGCCGCCATGCATCGTGTGACCGCGGATAAATTTGGCTGGCAGATCGACAATACCATCGGCGCGACTCACCAACCGAACCAGTGGGCGGCAAACTGGCTGGACTTCTGGCGCGATCAACGTCTGGGGTTTCAGCTACGGCTGGCGGCGAAAAACGGTTACGGCGGTGAGCTGCAATCATTAGGCGAAAAGTTATTGCTGGAAATGCCAAAGCTTTTCAGCGGGCGGGAAATAAAAGCCTCCATGCTGCACGGCGATCTATGGGGCGGCAATGTCGCCGGCCTGAAAGACAGCACGCCGGTCATCTACGACCCGGCATTTTATTATGGCGACCGGGAAGCCGATCTGGCGATGACTTATGTATTCGGCGGTTTTACGCCGGATTTTTACGCCAGCTACCAGAATGCATGGCCACTGGACGACGGTTTTGCTGTGCGTAAAACGTTCTACAATATCTATCACATCATCAATCACCTCAACATGTTCGGCGGCGGTTATCACGGCCAGGCTATCAGCATGCTGGAGCAGGTGCTGGCGGAAATTGGCTGAAAACCTGTCGGCTGTTTTGTTGTATAAAAGGTGAATAAGCACCTCCCGCAGCAAGCTGACGGAGTATTGATCCATTAATGGTAGACCGGGATAAGCGTTAGCGTTCCCGGCAGCGGCCACGCCTGCAACGCTAATGCTTATGC
>JALTKC010000215.1 GCA_027076245.1 Gammaproteobacteria bacterium | reverse complement strand
ATCCAGTATATGATTAAGATAATCTATTATCCTTTTGTTTTCCCTGCTCACACTGACTTCGCCTTTTTTAAAACACTATCTCTAAATGAATCAGGCAGGGAATCCGGTGTTAAAATATCAACATCTAAACCCAATAGTTGCTTTAGTTCATACCGTATGGCTCCAATATCCATTAACGATGTTTCCGGTGTTGGCTCAATCAATAAATCCAGATCACTTGAGTCAGTATCTTTGTCTTCAATAACAGAACCAAAAACTTTAACATTGGTCGCTCTATGTGAAAGAACTATTTTTTTTATTTGCTCTCTGTGCAGCTTCAGAGCTTCTGAGGGGCGCATGATTGCTTTTCCATTACACATTCCGGGTGTTAAGGTTAACAATATTCATAATATCATGTCCAGAATGAATTCTGTTTAGATTTTCAGATTTGTGCGGGCAGGATGCCCGCACTCCCGGAGACAGACTTTAGTGAACCTTATCTTCCTTGCCGACCTGGCTTTTCAGATCAAACTTCAGTTCACCGTTTTCTACTGAAACCACTACTGTGCCGCCGTGTTCCAGCTCACCAAAGAGCAGGGCTTCGGCCAGTGGTTTTTTGATGCTTTCCTGGATCAGGCGGGTCATTGGGCGGGCGCCCATTTTCTCGTCATAACCGTTTTTGGCCAGCCATTTACGGGCATCCGGTTCCACGTACAGTTCCACTTTCTTCTCGGCCAGTTGGGTTTCCAGTTCAAAGATAAATTTGTCAACCACCTGTTCCATAACTTTTTCAGACAGGGGTGCAAACTGTACTATGGCATCCAGACGGTTGCGGAATTCCGGTGTAAAGCCGCGTTTAATGGCCTCAGCACCGTCACTGCTGTGATCCTGTTTGGTGAAACCGATAGAGGAGCGGGACATGGCCTCGGCGCCCATATTGGTGGTCATAATCAGGATAACATTTCTAAAGTCTGCCTTGCGGCCATTATTATCGGTTAGAGTACCGTGATCCATGACCTGCAGCAACAGATTAAAGACATCCGGGTGGGCCTTTTCAATCTCATCCAGCAGCAGTACCGCATGGGGATGCTTGCTGATGGCTTCGGTCAGCAGACCGCCCTGGTCATAACCTACATAACCGGGAGGTGCACCAATAAGACGGGATACGGTATGACGTTCCATATATTCGGACATATCAAAGCGGATCAGCTCAATGCCCATTAATTTAGCCAGTTGCCGGGATACCTCGGTTTTACCCACTCCGGTCGGACCGGCAAACAGGAAGGCACCAATGGGTTTATCTTCACGGCCAATGCCGGCACGGGCCATTTTTATGGCGTCATCCAGTGTTTCGATGGCCTTATCCTGACCATGAATCACCAGTTTCAGATTACGCGCCAGTTTCTTAAGCGAATTCTTATCTGAGGTACTGATGTTTTTAGGCGGAATACGGGCAATGGAAGCAATAATGGCTTCGATTTCCTTAACCCCGATGGTTTTCTTGCGCTTGGACGGTGTGTTTAACTGCTGGTTGGCACCGGCTTCATCAATGACATCAATGGCCTTATCCGGCAGATGGCGTTCATTGATATAACGCTCAGACAGTTCTGCCGCACTGCGCAGAGCCTGCTTGGTGTACTTGATATTGTGATAATCTTCAAACCGGGAACGCAGACCTTCCAGAATTCTGAAGGTTTCTTCTGCCGACGGTTCGGTTACATCAATTTTCTGGAAACGTCGTGCCAGGGCGTGATCTTTTTCAAAAATACCCCGGTATTCCTGGTAAGTGGTGGAACCGATACAGCGTAAATCGCTGGTGGACAGAGCGGGCTTAATCAGGTTGGAAGCATCCATGGCACCACCGGAGGCCGCACCGGCACCGATAATGGTGTGGATTTCATCAATAAACAGTATGGATTTAGGCTCTTTTTTAAGCTGGTTCAGAACCGCCTTAAGGCGTTTTTCAAAGTCGCCCCGGTATTTGGTTCCGGCCAGCAAAGCACCCAGGTCCAGAGAATAGATAGTATTACCTTCCAGAATTTCTGGCACTTCATCATCTACAATTTTCTTGGCCAGCCCTTCGGCCAGTGCGGTTTTACCGACACCCGCTTCACCCACAAACAGGGGGTTATTCTTTCTGCGGCGGCAGAGGATCTGAATGGTACGGTTAATTTCTTCCTTACGCCCAATCAGCGGATCGATTCTGCCCTCTTCCGCCCGTTTGTTTAAATTAACAGCATACAGATCCAGTGGATTCTGAGAAGCTTTGGCATCGGCCAGTTCTTCATTGTCTCCGGCACTTTTATCATCTTCCTCAATGCCTTCATTGGCATCATCCACCTTGGAAATGCCATGGGAAATATAGGAAACAATATCCAGACGGGAAACATCCTGCTTGTTTAACAGGTAAACCGCCTGGGATTCCTGTTCATTAAAAATGGCCACCAGAACATTGGCGCCGTTGACTTCTTTTTTGCCTGAGGACTGAGCCTGGAAAATAGCTCGCTGCAGAACCCGCTGAAAGCCCAGGGTGGGCTGAGTGTCACGCTCATCAATTTCCGATAATACCGGAGTGGTTTCATCCAGAAACACCGTGAGTTCATTACGAAGCTGGTCCAGGTTAACCGAACAGGCTTTTAACACATCTTCTGCCGCCGGATTGTCCAGCAAGGCCAGCAACAGGTGTTCTACGGTCATAAATTCATGCCGTTTTTCCCGTGCTTCCTTAAATGCAAGATTAAGTGTAAATTCAAGCTCTTTACTTAACACTATTCAACTACCTTTTATTCAACTTCCATAGAACACATCAGAGGATGATTGTGTTTTTTGGAATAATTATTGACCTGCAATGTCTTGGTTTCTGCAATGTCTTTTGGAAAAACACCGCATATTCCCTTACCGCTGTTATGTACATCCAGCATAATCCGTGTTGCCTTTGCCCGGTCCATGGTAAAAAAATTTTCCAGAATATGAACGACAAATTCCATCGGTGTGTAGTCATCATTATTCAGGATAACCCGGTACATTCGGGGTTTTTTGGTTTTGGGTTTGGCTGTTTCGACCGCTGTATCACCCATATCAATATCGTTTGACTCGTCATCAGACCAGTCATCTGAATTTCTAACATCTCTCATATTTAAAATTTAAAGCCTTTTCCCTTTATGCCAGACACTTATTGAATGTCTGTACCTACTCTCTGTACTTACTACAAGTGTAGTTAATTAATAAAAATATTCACTGATTTTTATGTTATACAGTTCAAAGTATAGAACTGTTTGCACTATTATTGAAATTAAAAAATCGACTATGTTTTTCTGTGTATAAGCGGATTATAAGTATTTATGGGGGTTGTTTCTATTATTACAAGTGACTGCGGCTTTTATAAAAAGTTCCGGCTGCCCGATGGTCATCACTCCTTCTTTAATTAACAAAATCACATTTTAATTAAAATAAACCTTAACAATTTCAATATTTTGCTATATCATTAGAGAACAAACTTTAAGTTTTGAGCCTATTTGCTAAAATGTTAGTACAGATATTACTGCATATAAGTGAGCCTGAGCTTTTTTAAAACCACCTGAAAACGCTTCTAAACAGGAACGGATTGTGGCCGGAAAACAACAGTCTAAAAATAAAAACAATAAAAACAATAAAAAAGACAAACTAAAGAATAAACAGAAAAACACCAAAAAGTTAAAAAAACTGTTAGCTAATCAGTCAGATAGCTCTGTGCCTGTAAAAAAATCGGCTGTTATTGCCGGTGAAGCACCTGTTGGTGCCTTAAAAAATATTCAGAAACAGCTTAAGCAACTCACCGCACAGCGGGAAGATGAGCAAAACCGTCTGACCGCCTTTAAAAAAGAAATCCGAACCATAAAAAAACACCTTAATGAGCTGGATAATGAACTGCTGGATACGGTGTCAAATGATAAAAGCAGTCATGAACTGCTAAAAAAACTGAAAGAATTTAAAAAGCATTTTGACAAAAAATTAAAACAATTTGATAAGGAAACCCATCGACTGACTCAGGAAATCAGTCTGTTTACCGATCTTGAACAACGGGTCATTAAACGCATTGAACCCCTGGAGCAGCAACTGCTACAGGATCAGCAGCCCTGGCAGAAGCAACTGGACTACCTGGGCGTTTCCTATGATGAGCTGTTTGACAAAATCAGTCATTTTGAAACTGAGTTAAGCCGGTTTGATCAAAAGCTGGAGCAGCCTGATCAGGGACTGAATGAATTTGCAGACAGTCTGGAAAAACTGCAGCAGCAGGTGCAGGACTATATCCAGCAGATACAGACTCATGAAGAAGAACAGGATACCCGTTTAAAACTGCTGCAGACCGATACCACCAATATTCACCAGTCCCTGCAACAGATACAGGCTCTGCAGCAGGCTGAAAATCAACGTATCAATGCTCAGTTAGAGCCCCTGACTCCACGGCTGGATAGCCTGGAGCAGGACGCACAGCAGTTAAACCACAAAACGGATGAGCTGACCCGGCAGCTGGAAGATCTGGGCCGGAAAACTACAGACTTAAATACAGAGCTTAAGACGGAGCTTCAGCAGGATTTTCAACAAGAGATTCAGCAGAACTTACAGCAGGATAAGGAACAGGATTTTCAACAGTTTGAAAACCGTTTAAATTCACTTCAGGATGCTCAACAGCAGTTAATTACTCCCCTGGAACAACAGCTTAGTGAACTGGGTAATGAACTTCAGTTACTGAAACAGAGTATTGCCGAGCAACAGACTGAGGAGCCGAGTTCAGAAACAGCACAGGATGACGAGCGTTTTAATGCACTGGCTCAACAGGTTGAGCAGTTCGACAGCCTGTTAAAACAATCTCAGGAAGAACTTAAAACCCATATACAGAGCCTGAGAGACTCAGATCAGACAGCTCAGTCTGAACAGAGCGACCAGCTGCGTAAACAGCTTGAACAACTGGAACAGCAGTTAACCGAAGTGGCAGAACAGTCCACCCAGCTGCAAAATCTGTTTATCGACATACAGGATCAGCAATCCCTTGAACAGCAGCAGAGTAAGGAATTATCCGAGCAGGTACAGACTCAACAGCTGCAGCTGAATGAACTGGATGAACAGTTACAGCAGTTCAATCCCCTGCTGGAAAACAGTCAGAACACGGTCGAACAACTGGGTAGTCTGACCCGGACCATAGAACAACTGCAGGCCGAACAGGCAGAATTAAACAGTTCAGAACAGATCACTGAAAAAAAACTGGGCAGTTTATCCAGTAAACTGGAACAGCATTATAATGATGTGGAAAACCAGCTGGAGCAGCTGCACAACCATCAACTGGATCAGAAAACCCAGCTGCATAATTACCACCAGTTTCAGTACCAGCAACAGAATCAGCACAAGGAACTGTCCGGCGAACTGAATCATCTGAGTGCTAAAATTAAAAGCCGGAGTCAGCTATTCGGCATAGGACTAATTTCAGTGCTGGCCATTTCCGCCCTGCTGGTTTTTAATCAGGACCGCCTGCCCCCCCCCATAGATAAACAGAGCCTGGCCGCACAGATAAAAACTGAAGTTAAAAATGAAACCTTCAGTAAAATTAATGCCCTGACCAAACAGAACAGCATTATACTTAATGATCAGCTTACCCGGATCAGACAATCCATTAAAGAAATAAAGG
>JALTKC010000214.1 GCA_027076245.1 Gammaproteobacteria bacterium | reverse complement strand
CATGGCCGGTCAAAGGCGTGCGGGTTCCCCACCAGAGCGGTGCACAAATTAGTCAGCAGAATGAACGTTCATGGGATGTCCATATTAATAATATGGGCGGAACAGCAGCATCTGAAAGTGCTCAGGCTCAGAAAATGACCACTGTGGACAATCACAGAGATGTCAGACTGGAGCAGGCTGTTAATACCATGCCTCACTCCGCAAAACTGGATAAAGACATTGTGGTTTACTGGCGTCTGGCAGACAATCTGCCCGCTGCAGTGGAAATAATCACCTATAAACCTGATAGCCACGGCAGAGGCACTTTTATGATGACTCTGACACCCGGAATCGATTTAAAGCCGGTTACCGAGGGTAAGGACTGGGTTTTTATTCTGGATATATCCGCTTCCATGCAGGGCAAGTACCAGACTCTGGCCGAAGGGGTTAAACAGGCATTGAAAAAAATGACACCAAAGGATCGGATCCGGGTTATTTTATTTAATAATCAGGCACGAGAACTGACAGCCGGTTATACCTCTGCATCCGAAGAAAACATCAATCAGCTCATTCAGAAAGTGACAGCCATTCAGCCTGAAGGCGGCACCAATGTTTATGATGGTCTGAAAATGGCCATAAAAAAACTGGACAGTGACCGGACCTCGGCCATTATTCTGGTTACCGACGGGGTGGCTAATGTGGGTGTAACCAAACAGAAAAAATTCATTGAGCTGATCAAAACCCGTGATGTCCGCCTGTTTACTTTTATTATGGGCAATTCAGCCAATCGCCCATTACTGGAAAACCTGACTGAAGCTTCCCATGGTTTTGCCATTAATGTGTCCAATAGTGATGATATAGTGGGTCGAATTATGCTGGCAGCCAGCAAAGTAAGTTATGAAGCCCTACATGATATTAATATTAAAATCAGCGGAGTCAAAACAGCCGATATTCAGCCGGAACAGCCCGGCAGCCTGTATCGCGGAGAACAACTGGTTTTGCTTGGCCACTACTGGACGGATCAGGACAAACAGGCTCAGGTCAGTTTTAATACCCGACTATCTGGTGAAGCCAGGCAATACCAGACGCAGTTCATTTTCCCCGCACAAAACACTGAGCACCCTGAACTTGAACGGCTCTGGGCTTATCACACTATAAACACTCTGCAGTCACAGATTGATAATTTTGGTGAAGATGCGGATTATAAGGACAATAAACAGGCCATTATTGATATTGCCAGAGAGTTCTCACTGGTCACT
>JALTKC010000213.1 GCA_027076245.1 Gammaproteobacteria bacterium | reverse complement strand
TTACAAAATTGTTCTGTTTGCCTGGCTTGTTCACAGGCGGCACCGGTCACCACAATAATTTCACCGGCTGTTATAATATTGTAGTTGATCAGAGCTTTAAGCAATGGCAAGGTCAAGCCCGCCACATCAGAGCCGCCGAAACTCACCACAATATTTTTTCTGTTTTCAAATACCGTAAGTTCTGCAGATTGAAATGCCTTACCTAATAAACAATATTCCGGTCCCAGCAATAACTCTGCTTTGGGTAATAACTGATAACTGGTAAATGCTCTGGATTTGGACAATGGATTAATAATAACATCCGCATATAAATGTCCCCGGTTTCCCATATCATCCAGAACTATTAAATGACTATTCGGATGCTTATTGAGTATATAAAATTCTTCTGAACTGTATTCATAGTGATCCACTATAATCCATTGCCAGGATTTACTTATGTCCAGGAATTCATCTTCATTTTCAATACTATGCAGTTTATGCGGGGTCAGACAGATTTCAGAGTCAATAATTTTACAGGCAAATGTACATTCTACGCCCAGTGAATGCAGCACATCGGCCAGAGCGCGACAGCGCATAAGGTGCCCCATACCCTGTTTTTTGCCTGCATCCAGTCTGAAAATGGCTCGCCTCATTCCAGCAACTCCCAACTGACCGGTGTGCCTCTGGGGATATCCTGTTGTGCCGTTCTGCCCAGCAGTTCTTTATAGTATTTTGGCGGCAAACCAAAACCGGGGCGAATAATACGAATATTCTGCTCAGACAATGTCTCACCTGCTTTTATATCTTTAGAGCAATAAACCGAACGACGATATTTTTTTGAAGCCTGCTCATTAAGCGTACCGCCATACTGAACTTTTCCCCTTGCTCGCCATACCGTTTCGGTTTCCTCTGCCAGCTGCTTCAGTTCCTCCGGCTCCAGTGAAAACTCAGCATCTACCCCACCGGCCTGACGATCCAGTACAAAATGTTTTTCTATCATGCAACTGCCCAGAGCGACTGCAGCCAGTGCCACACTATTATTCAGACTGTGATCAGACAGCCCAACCAGAGTCCCGAATCTTTGTTGCATATCCAGAATGGTCAGTAAATGGGCATCAGCAGCATCAGCCGGATATTGACTGGTACATTTTAAGAGCACAACCTGACGGTTGCCGCACTCATAAATTGTGTTCAGTAACTCTTCTATTTCCTGCTCACTGGCCATACCCGTTGAAACAATAACAGGTTTACCGGTTTGTGCGACTTTTTCTATTAATGGAAGATCGGTATTTTCAAAAGAGGCTATTTTATAACAGGGCACATCCAGGCTTTCCAGAAAGTCCACTGCCCCAGGATCAAAGGGCGAACTAAAAGCCAGCAAACCAAGCGATTGGGCTTTTTTAAACAGCGACTCATGCCACTCCCAGGGAGTCGCTGCTTTAGCATAAAGAGAATACAGGCTTTCTCCCTGCCATAAACTACCCTGCTCACTCACCATAAAATCATCCGTATCCATATCCAGAGTCATGGTATCCGGCGTATAAGTCTGTAATTTTACGGCATGAGCACCCGCACGGGCAGCCGCTTCTATCATACGTTCTGCAAGCGGGTAGCTTTTTTGATGATTACCCGATAATTCAGCAACGATAAAAGGTTTATGCTCCAAACCAATGGAATGCGAGCCAAGCTTGATGTTTTGTGACATTGGATTTTGTTTTAAATAATAAACTTACTTCAGCTTCTTTTGTTCTACTGAGGCGTTTAAATCATAAATATACGGATTTTGTTCTAAAACCCTAATCATATCATGATAGCTGAAGTCGGTTCGGCAGTGTAGTTTTTTATAGACTTCCGAAATAGCCTGATAATCACTTTTTTCATCAAGCGTTAAACGATATTTTGAGTGATCAACGGTGTTTCTATATTGACCGAAATTTAAACGATCTCTAATAGTTCGGTAAAAATAAGGCGTGACATGCTCTTTTTCATAAGGCTCTTCTGCCTTTTGAAAGGCTTCTCTTAACAAAGCATAGGAAAACACTTCTGTATCCATACCTCGCGGAAAGCCAGACACCGTCCCTGCGCTAACATAATCATATAAACCATTCTGGTAGGTCTCAATGGTTTTATGAGTAATTACCGGATCAATTAAAGGACAGTCACTGGTTTGACGAACAATAATATCAGAATCGACGGCCCCATAATAAGTAGCTGCCTGATAATAGCGTTCCAGCACATTATCCCTGTCCCCCTGAAAAGAACGTATGCCCATAGACTGGCACAGTTCAATTATTGGTTTTTCAGTACCATCATTGGTCGTGGCAATAATAATATTATCTTTAAACTGACTCAGCCGCTCCAGCATAAGCTGTAGAACCGGTTTGTCACACAGGGGCAGCATCACCTTACCCGGTAAGCGGGTTGAGGTCATACGCGCCTGAATAATTATAAATAACAACTAATTCCCCACCTAATACCTAAAACCCGTATTTTAAAGAAAATTAAATAAAGACAGTCCCTGAATTTTGGTAAATGTCTGCTGAGAGGCCTGCAGACCAATCTGCTGTTGCTGCAGACGACTTATAGCTTCAGTATAATCCAGATCCTGGGTGTCAGACAATGTGGATGCCAGCTGCACCAGATAGTCCTCATTAACATTTTCCTGACTTTCTGTGGCATTTAAGCGCGCACCGATGGTGGCCTGTTTATCTACAATATGCCCTATAGACGTATCAATATTATCTATAATCCGACTCATGGATTCATGAAAACTTTCTGCAGGTACTGCAGTAGGAGAACCTGCATTGCTATTCAGTACCGTCTGTAATTCTCCAACCACAGCAAAGACACTCATGGGGCTGTTTGATGTATTATCACCATTATCTGTTCCTCTGATATCCATAAAAACATCAAAGCCGTTATCACCACTGGCAATCTGACGAGTCGGACCGATTTGCAGTAATTGCTGCCCCTGATCGCCTTTATATTCTATAGTGCCGCCATTATTGACAAAGGGCTGGTTGCGATTATCAAAACCGGCAAACAAATATTCACCATTACCGTTAGTACTATTAGCCAGCCCTACCAGAGCCCCTAATTGTTGCTCAATTTCCTTGCCGATATCGGCTCGCTGTACTGCATCATAAGTATCATTATTCGCCTGTATGCTTAGTTCTCTGACTCTCTGTAGCACACTAATAACACTGTCAATGGCTGTCTCTTCAATTTCCAGTGAGCTTTTTGTGGTAGAAATATTATCCTGAAATTTTTCAGTTCGGGATTTGGCCTGATTCAGCCCCAGCACCCGTGCCGCACCGGCCGGATCATCAGAAGGCACCACAATTTTTTTACCCGTTGACATCTGCAACATGGTTTTGTTGAGGTTATAGTTCTGGGTGTTCATAGCCGTCACACCCTGAGAATATGCGGTACTGGTTGCTACTCTCATAATTATTTATCCTGTTTTCAATTTTTTATTTAAGCCACAGAATTAATCAGTGTCTGAAACATTTCATCTGCAACAGATACCACTCTGGCAGAGGCCTGGTAAGCCTGCTGAAACTTCAGCAGATCGGCCGCCTCTTCATCAAGATTAACGCCGGAATAACTTTCCCGTTCGGCTTTTGCCTGTTCACTTAAGGTGAGTTGGGCCTTTAAATCTACTTCTGCCGAATGAGTTTTAGTACCCACATCCGAGACAATAATACCATAGGCTGCCTGAAAATCAGTCGAACTGTTTTCAATGGTCTTAGCAGTCTGTAATTTAGCCATTAGCAATCCGTTACGGTTATCATCATAAGGCGCATCATTATTGCTAATCACAAAAGCATCGTTATTCACCGGCTGGCCTGATACGGTAAAGCTCATATTGCCATAACCGGCAAATGTGTATGTTCTTCCCCCAAAGTCTGTTGCCGGATCATAAGCCAGGTTGCCGCCCGGGCCTCCTGTAACCACAAATCCTGGTCCACCTGCACCGTCACCGTTAGCTGAGTCAAATGTCAGAGTAATATCTCCCGCAAGTGGTATATTGGTCGTATTACTAATAGAGGGTAAGGTTATTTTTCCAGTACCTGAATTTATTGCACTCCCATCTGCATTAGTAACTGCCCCAGACACAACAGGCCCTGCCAAAGCAATATCGAGAACATTATTAACGGAGACCTTAACACTGGATGCTGCGGTATAGGTAGGTCGCATTAAGAAAGATTCACCGGATGCAATGGTACTGCTAATGGAAAAACCTTCCGTTGCCTGGACTGTAGTACTCAGTCCTGCAATTGTTGCATTACTGAAAACGGTACCATCACTTAATCGTGTCAAACTATAGGTAGTACCATCATAATCCAGCTGATAATCACTGGTGGTCAGCAAACGGCTGTCTGTTATTGTCAGACTGGCCGTGGTACCGGAAATTTGTCCCGGCAAGCCATTTATCGGACCTCCCTGATCAACAAAAAAATCCTGGCCCAATGGAAAAGGAGCCGAGGTTCCCTGAATAGTCATCCCCAGACGATGCTGGGCATTCATTTCTTCAGTTAATGCCATTGCAACACGCCCAAGTGCACGGCGACTCTGTTCCAGTACATTGCTTTTAAAATCCAGTACCCCCTGTAACTCACCACCCGTAATAGAACTTGTTACATCAACTGAGCCGGCACCCTGAGTTAAAATAACATCCAGGTCTTCAGCATTATAACGGTTTTTTTGTGTGGATAGAGTAGAAGCCACACCGCCAATCACCAGCGACTGACCAGACCCAATAAACAAATTGGCAGCCCCGTCATCCTGATAAACCACACTGACATCAATTTTTTCTGCAATTTGCTTAATCAGCACTTCCCGCTGATCCATCAAATCATTGGGCATTCTGCCCTGTCCAGCACCGATTTTCTGCACAATATCAGCATTCATTTTGGCAATGGAATCGGCTGCATCGGTTATTTCCTGAGTAATATCCACCAGAGATTGATTGACCTGGCCATTTAGTTCATTAAAGCGGTCATCCAGTAATTTAAAACGATCCGCCATAGTATTGGCTTCTGTGAGTAATACCTGGCGTGAAGGCGTAGAGGATGGGTTATCATTGGCTTCCTGAATGGCACTAAAAAAACTTTCTAAAGTTGGAGTCAGTCCAGAATCCGGATTGGCAAGAATATCATCAATTTGTTTGGACAGGCTCAGATAGGCATCAAACTGGCCATACTGACTATTGGCATTACGAATTTGCTCCTCAAGGAACTCATCCGCCAGACGTACGGTATTTTGCACATCCACACCTGAACCGATATAGCCTGAGCCAGAATATTGCGGCTTCCGGGCAGCCTGCTCTGCTCTTTGTCTGCTATAACCTTCAGTATTAACATTAGATATATTTTGGCTGGCAGTCTGTAATTGCCGCTGTGCTGTCAATAAACCGGAAGTTCCAATGCCAAAAATACTCATTCTGTTTCTCCAAAGCTAACCGAACTCATTTGAAGTCCTGCTATTAGCGTCCATTTAAGTCTTAAATTAACTCAAATTGACTCATTTTTTATGTTTTTCTGGTTCTGAGCCTGAAAAAATTCACTATTTAAAACCCGCATCACTTTTTCTGTATATTGTGGATCAGTCGCATAACCAGCCTGATGCAGAGAGCGGATATAATTCTGGTTTCTGTTTGAATCATGCAAACTCTGTTC
>JALTKC010000212.1 GCA_027076245.1 Gammaproteobacteria bacterium | reverse complement strand
GTTCAGCATCCATGCTGGATGAAAGTATTGTTAATGTGATTGTTAAACGCAATATGTCCAGTGCTGTAAAACGTAACAGCCGAAAGTGGCGTCAGGCTGTAAATACCGTACGCTGGCTGGTGGCTAACCTGCCGTTAGGCAGTAAGGTTATGGTGGTTCATTTTAATACCCGTGCAAAATCACTGGCTGCTAAACAGGCTATGCAATGGCTAAAGACTACGGATAAAGCAGCTATGAAAACCCTGTTCAGTAATTTGTCTAATCTGATACCGCAAAATGGGACCAGTCTTTATAAAGCGTTTACCAGTATTAATACTATGGCCGGACGCCCGGATAATGTTATTCTGATCACCGATGGTTTACCGACTCAGGGCAGAAGCAAACCCAAAGCGACAAAGGTCACACCTTCAGAGCGGGTCAGACTGGTACAGGAAGCCATTAAAATTATTCCAAAGCATATTCCCATTAATACCATTTTGCTGCCTATGGAAGGTGATCCCATGGCGGCAGTTATTTACTGGCAACTGGCGATTGATACTAAAGGTTCGTTTATGACGCCAAGCAGGGACTGGCCATGAGAAAAAACCGCAAGCCCATAGAAATATTCAGTCTGTCCTTTCTGGATGTGGTTTCCTGTGGATTTGGTGCCATAATCCTGTTACTGGTGATCAGTAAAATCTCCCAGCCAGTCATTGTAGAGGAAACCACAATTTATTTAAGAAGTACTTTAAAAAAACTGGAACAGCAACTGGTTATTGCTCGTGGAGAAATTATAGAAACCACTGAGCAGTTAAAACAGACAGAACAGAGTTTAAGTGATATCAATACCCGTTATGAAGCCAAAGCAGCCTTGCTGACAGAGATACAGGGAGAATTTGAAAATACCACTCAGATGCTTAAAACCCAGAGTATTATAAAAGACAAACTCAGCCTTGCTCGGCAATCACTAACGGAAGAAATGAGACGACTGCAGAAACAGCAGCCGGTTATTAATAAGGAAAATACCATTGGGGGGATCAGTGTAAACAGTGAATATATTATTTTTATTATTGATACCTCCGGTTCCATGCAGAATTTTTCCTGGCCGCTGGTGCGGAAAAAAATGCAGGAGATCCTTAAAGTTCATCCCACAGTTAAAGGTATTCAGGTAATGAATGATATGGGGGATTATATGTTTTCCCAGTATGCTGGCCGCTGGATACCGGACTCACCAGGTCGACGCAGGGCAATATTGAAACGTCTGCAA
>JALTKC010000211.1 GCA_027076245.1 Gammaproteobacteria bacterium | reverse complement strand
CAGCCGTCAACACTCCCAGCACAGCGAGACCAAAAACCAGTAAAAAAAGATTACGACCGGGTTTCAGATAAATAAAGGCTGCCGTAAAAATCTGCCGGATTAGTTTAAACATAATAAGCGTGCGATTACTTTTAATTGACTGACAGGTTCAATAACTAGGCTCTGGGAGCCGGAACTTTGTCCAGAATTTGCTGCAAAATGGTATCGCTGTGTATCCCCTCCAGCTCCATTTCCGGTGACCGGGCAATACGATGGCGCATGGCCGGCAGGGTTACGGCTTTAATATCATCCGGAGTAATATAGTCACGACCCTCCATAACCGCACGGGCACGAGCAGCCCGGATCAGCGCAATCCCGCCCCGCGGGCCGGAACCGATGGCTATGCCCGGCCATTTGCGGGTACTGCGGACAATATTCACCGCATACTGCATGACTTTCTCATCAACCTGAATAGCTGCAGCCTGCTGCTGCAATACTAAAATACCCTCCTGCCGGGCACAGGCCGAAACATTAGAGACATCCAGCCTGTCTCCGGCTTTATGATCGGTCGTATGCTGCACCAGAGCCAGTTCATCACCATCCTGCGGATAATCAATCAGGATTTTAAACAGGAAACGATCCAGCTGAGCCTCCGGTAACGGATAGGTACCTTCCTGCTCAACGGGGTTCTGGGTGGCCAGAACCATAAACGGGTCACCCACCGGCATGGAACGCCCTTCCAGGGTCACTTGTTGCTCCTGCATTACTTCCAGCAGAGCGGCCTGGGTTTTGGCCGGAGCACGGTTAATTTCATCGGCCAGTAACAGGTTGGTAAAAACCGGACCTTTTCTGATTTTAAAACTCTCTGATTTCATATCATATAAAATATGCCCAGTGACATCACTGGGCATCAGATCCGGGGTAAACTGGATACGGGAGAAATCTCCGGCAAAGGTTTTTGCCAGAGCCTGTACCATCAGGGTTTTACCCAGACCGGGAACACCTTCGAGCAGAACATGGCCGCGGGCAATCAGGGCGATAATGATCTGTTCAATAATATCAGCCTGGCCAATAACGGCTTTGGAAATTTCGGAGTGTATGGTCTGGGTGATTTGGGCGCTATCCTGTGTCATGTTTTTTCCGGGTGTTAAGTGTTATGTGTTATGTGTTATGTGTTATGTGTTATGTGTTAGCCATTATAAATTGTTTTTTAGGGTGTGCAGGGTTTTAATGGTTTGTTCAAAGTCTTTTTCATTGATTGTTTTTAATG
>JALTKC010000210.1 GCA_027076245.1 Gammaproteobacteria bacterium | reverse complement strand
GAATAATTTCATATTCAGGATATTTAATAACATGCAATATCCATTTTTCTTTTATCCATGCTCTATCGGGTCTGCTCTTTAATGACAGAAAGTATTGGGTAGTTTTCACATTGCAAATCCTTTTGCTAAAAACTTTATAGCAAATATTATAGTATCAATCAGTTAAAATATTAAGTTGTTGATGCCCCTAACATATAGATCACAATTAATTTTATTTCTGAATTAACTCACACACTTCCTTAATCCCTGATAAAATCCTTGGGGTATGTCTGACCAGATGATCCGGATTGGCGGCGTATAAACGTTTGTTTTTTACGGCGCTGAGAAATGGCCATTGCTGCCAGCGTTTGAGCCATTGTCTGGATGAGTCGGCCATGCCGGTGGCTATAATAACCTGTGGATCTTTTGCCAGAATGGCCTCAATGGACGGCGTACTGGTTAAGGTTCTGGCCAGGGCAAACACATTACTTCCTCCGCAAAATTCTATCACTTTTGAAATCAGATGTTTCCCGTTTACACTCATTAATGGGTTATTCCATATTTGAATAAAGGTGCGGACTTTGGGCTGATTCTGTTTATTCTGATATTTCTTTTTTAAAGTATTAAATTTTTGTTCAAATTGTTGGGCACTGATTTCTGCTTTTTCATTACTGCCCATTAACTGACCAAACTTGCGCAGGGTCTCAGGGATGGAAGAGAAATTTTCAGGTTCGGTAATATAAACCTTTAATCCCAGAGACTGTAATTGCAGAATCTGATGTTCCGGATTACCGCTTTTCCAGGCAATAACCAGATCCGGCTGCAGAGCCAGAATTTGTTCTATATCCAGTGAATCATAACTGCCAATACGGGGAATATTTTTTGCTTCTGGTGGATAGTCGCTATAACTCACTGCACCGATTAACTTATCCCCACCGCCGGCCGCAAAAACCAGCTCAGTAATGCCTGGAGAGAGACTGATAATGCGTTGTGCCGGTTGTTCCAGAGTGATGGTTTGCTGTGTGTCATCTTTGATGCTGATTTGAGAAAGCGCTGGTAAGTTTATGAATATAAAAATATAAAATAAAGTGGTTTGAGTGATTTTTAACATGTTTCAGGTTTTAGGGGTTAGGGGGTTGCTATAAGAGTTATAGTCAAATCTGGTGTTTAAGATCAGGCTAATATTCTGTCTTCATTATCCCGTTTTTCAGTTTCCTGTTTTTCGCCATCAACGAATTTCACCCCGTCAATGACATCGGCCAGAAGCTTAA
>JALTKC010000209.1 GCA_027076245.1 Gammaproteobacteria bacterium | reverse complement strand
GCCTGTATCAGAGCCACAAAGCCGATATAAACAATAGCCACTAAAGACAGGCTGATAACCAGCCAGTCCAGTGCCGCACTGGCATCAGGGGTTATTGGCAGACTGAAACGCAGGAAGCCGTAGCCACCCAGTTTCAGCATAATCGCCGCCAAAATAACTGATCCGCCGGTGGGCGCTTCAACGTGAGCATCGGGCAGCCAGGTATGCACCGGCCACATAGGTACTTTAACCGCAAAGGCCAGCAGGAAAGATAAAAAGATAAGGATCTGGGCGGTCATACCTAATGGCAGTTTATGCAGTTCCAGAATACTAAAGGTACCCACACCATTGACATCGATGGCATGCATATACATATACAGCAGGGAAATCAGCATAAAGACTGAACCCAGGAAGGTGTACAGAAAGAATTTAATGGTTGCGTAAACCCGGTTAGGGCCACCCCAGATACCGATAATAACAAACATGGGGATCAGCAGTGCTTCCCAGAATACATAGAACAGCATGGCATCCAGTGCTGCAAAAGTACCAATCATCAGGCCTTCAAGGATTAAAAAAGCGGCCAGGTACTGGGCGACTTTATAGGTAATGACTTTCCAGGCCGCAATAACCACAATGACAGTAATAAAAGTAGTCAGTAAAATCAGCGGCATGGAAATACCATCCACACCAATATGATAATTAATATGAAAACTACTGATCCAGGGGATCTGTTCTTCAAATTGCATAGTGGCCAGACTGTTATCAAACTGGGTATAAAGCGGTATGGACAGCACCAGTGTAGCCAGGGAGATCAGCAGGGACAGCACTTTGGCTTCAATGCTGTTTTTGCTTCCTGTCGCCAGCACCAGCATCCCACCAATAATGGGAGTCCAAATCACCAGACTCAATAACGGCAAATCTGAAAACATGTATTAATTACCTTTAATTTCTAAACTTTTAATTGCTTTGCTCACAAAATTCGTTTCGATAAGAGCAAAGTTAAATATCTTAATAGACCACAATCACCAGCAGAGCGATCAATCCCAGAATCATGGCAAATGCATAATGATATAAATAACCGGTCTGCATATGTCTGATAATACCGGACACCCAGGCGACGGTTTTTGCTGAGCCGTTAACGATAATGCCGTCAATAATCAGCAGATCACCCACTTTGGATAATAAATGACCGATACCCCGCGTACCACCTGCAATGACTTTTTCATTAAATGCATCAAAGCCGTACTTGTTATCCATAATATTGTAAAGCAGTGAGAAAGATTGTTTGATCTTGCCTGGGACTGATGGATTTTTCATATACAGCAGCCAGGCCACGGCTACACCAGCAGCCATTAAAATAAAGGGCGCGGCAGTAATACCATGCAGTACCATGGCCATAGGTCCATGAAATTCTTCTTTCAGATGACCCAGTACATTATGGGCTTCTTCAACAAAGACCACACCGTTAAAATAATCACCATACAGAACACTGCTAATGGTGAGACCACCAATAATTACTGAAGGTATGGCCAGCAGAACCAGCGGTACAGTAACCACCCAGGGGGATTCTTTTAAATGTTCTTTGGTATGATGATCCATACGTTCTTCACCATGAAAGACGATAAAGAACAGTCTTAAACTGTACAGAGCGGTAACAAACACACCGGCCAGAACCGCATAATAGGCAAAGTCCGCACCGGGTAGGTGAGACAGGTGAACGGCTTCAATAATGCTGTCTTTAGAGAAGAAACCGGACAGTCCGGGGAAGCCGATTAAGGCCAGCGTACCAATTAATGATGTCCAGTAGGTAATGGGCATGTATTTTTTCAGACCGCCCATTTTACGAATATCCTGCACATGGTGCATGCCAATAATAACCGAACCGGCGGCCAGGAATAATAAGGCCTTAAAGAACGCATGAGTCATCAGATGGAATACAGCCGCAGAATAAGCGGAAGCACCCAGAGCCACGGTCATATAACCAAGCTGGGACAGAGTTGAATAGGCCACCACCCGCTTGATATCGTTTTGAATAATGCCCAGAAAACCCATAAACAAAGCGGTAATGGCACCAATAACCAGAATAAAGGACAGAGCCGTTTCGGACAGTTCAAACAGGGGTGACATTCTGGTGACCATAAAGATACCGGCGGTAACCATGGTAGCTGCGTGGATCAGAGCTGAAATAGGCGTTGGGCCTTCCATGGAATCGGGCAGCCAGACATGTAAGGGCACCTGGGCTGATTTACCCATAGCACCGACAAATAATAATAAACAGATCACCGTGATCATTGACCACTGAGTACCCGGAATAAGCTCAATAGTCGCTCCTGCCTTGCTGTTAGCTGCGGCAAATACTTCAGCATAATCCAGAGTATTAAACAGCATCAGAATACCGGCAATACCCAGAATAAAACCGAAATCACCGACCCGGTTAACCAGGAAGGCTTTCAGATTGGCAAAAATGGCGCTTTCTTTCTTGTAGTAAAAACCAATCAGCAGATAAGACACCAGGCCCACCGCTTCCCAGCCGAAGAACAGCTGCAGGAAGTTATTAGACATAACCAGCATATACATGGAGAAGGTAAACAGGGAAATATAGCTGAAGAAACGTTTATAGCCCGGATCATCGTGCATATAACCGATAGTATATAAATGCACCATCAGGGATACAAAACTGACCACCACCAGCATCATAGACGTCAGGTTATCCACCATAAAGCCGATTTCAAAACGTATGCCGTCACTGACCAGCCAGGTATACACGGTTTCGTTATAGGTGGGTGCGCCGTCAAAGGCAAAATACTTAAATACAAACAAAGCCAGAACAAAGGATATGGCCACGCCGGCAATAGTCACGGTATGGGCAACCGCACGGCTGATATAAGCATTGAAGACTCCGGCGAGTATGGAACCTATCAGCGGAGCCAGTACAATGGCCAGATAAACTTGTGAGTCACTATAATTTTCAAACACTGGATTAACCCTTCAATGAATCAAGTTCTTCAACATTAATGGTGCGTTTGTTTCTAAACAGCACCACTAATATTGCCAGACCAATGGCCGCTTCTGCTGCCGCAACGGTAAGAATAAAGAACACAAACACCTGCCCGGCACTGTCGCCCAGATAATGAGAGAAAGCGATGAAATTGGTATTAACTGCCAGCAGCATCAGTTCGACACACATCAGCAGAATCAGGATATTTTTTCGGTTGATAAAGATCCCGGCCATGGCAATGGAAAACATAATGGCACCAAGAACCAGAAAGTGCGTCAGTGATAACATTATTTTTGCTCCTCTTTTGCAGGCTCGTATTTTCTGGGCTGAGCATCAACTTTAACTACCTGCAGACGATTCTTACTCTTAACAGCCACCTGCTCTTCGATTTTCTGATGACGGGTATTAGGCCGTCTTCTTAATGTCAGACTGATGGCGGCAACAATACCCACCAGCAGGATCACAGCTGCAATTTCAAAGGAATAAACATAGTCGGTATATATCACCTTACCCAGTTCAGCGACATTGCTGTAGTCGGCACCATGACGGTCAGGAATGGTAAAGACCGATTCGCTAAAGGATTCGCCGCCAACTACAAAGAAAATGGTTACAAACATGGCAATAGCAACCGCCACGGCAAGCGGTAAATTATTCACAAACCCTTTTTTAATCTGAGCCATATTAATGTCCAGCATCATCACCACAAACAGGAATAGCACCATCACCGCGCCGACATAAACAATAACCAGAATAATGGCCAGGAATTCGGCTTCCAGTAGTAACCAGATAGCGGCTGAAGCAAAGAAACTCAGTACCAGAAAAAAGGCGGCTTTAACCGGGTTATTAACGGTGATCACCATTAAAGCCGAAAGCACCATAAAAGCCGAAAAAATGTAAAAAACAAAGGTTTCCATAAATTATTCCACATTTGGCAGACATTGGGTCTGGCCAGTTTTGTTAATCTTGACGCTTGTATTAACTAAATTAGTACTTTAGGACTAATCCATTTTCGGATTAAGTCGTATCTGATTTCTTCTCTCTTTGGGAGAAGAGTCCCTCACCCTGACCCTCTCCCGGAGGGAGAGGGAATAATTGTTAACGGTAGGGTGCATCCTTGGCACGATCAGCGGCGATTTGAGCTTCGTATTTATCGCCCACGGCCAGCAGTTTTTCCTTGGTCATTAATAAATCACCCCGTTCTTCTCCGTGGTATTCAAAGATCCGGGTTTCCACAATGGAATCGACCGGACAGGATTCTTCACAAAAACCACAGAAAATACATTTGGTTAAATCAATATCATAGCTTTTGGTTCTGCGTGTGCCGTCTTCCCGCTGTTCTGATTCAATGGAAATAGCCAGCGCCGGACAGATAGCTTCACACAATTTACAGGCTATACAGCGTTCCTCACCATTGGGATAACGGCGTTGTGCATGCAAACCCCTGAAACGAAAAGACTGCGGTGTTTTTTCTTCCGGGTATTGTACTGTGATCTTTTTCTTGAAAAGATATTTACCCGTCAAACTCAGCCCCTTAAAGAGTTCTGCCAAAAACAGGCTGTTAAAAAATTGGGTCAGTTGATGCACAAATTATCTCCAGAAACCTTGACTAACTTTATTATTTACCAACTTACGCTTAGCCCTTGATAAACCAGGGGGCTAATTCCAGGTAATACATTAAACCAATCACATAAATCCAGACAATAGTGATGGGTATAAATACTTTCCAGCCCAGACGCATGATCTGGTCATAACGATAGCGTGGAAAGGTGGCCCTGAACCACAGGAACAGGAACATGAATATTGCGGTTTTGGCTAGTAACCAGATAATACTGGAACCGGCCAGAAAGCTGTCTCCCAGACCCAGGGCGCTGACGCCTTCAAAAGGTGATAACCAGCCGCCCATAAACATCAGAGCAGCCATAATGGAAATCAGGATCATATTGGCATATTCCGCCAGGAAGAATATAGCAAACAGGATACCAGAATATTCCACATGGAAACCGGCCACAATCTCAGATTCCCCTTCGGCCACATCAAAGGGTGCGCGGTTGGTTTCTGCCACACCGGAAATAAAATAGATCACAAACAGTGGCAGTAAAGGCCACATGTACCAGCCCCAGATGCTGCCGCTCTGCCCTTCTACAATGTCGCCGATATTCAGGCTGCGGGCCGCCATAACAACACCCACCAGGGCAAAGCCCATGGCAATTTCATAGGATACCACCTGCGCCGCTGTTCTTAGGGTACTCATAATGGCGTACTTGGAGTTTGAAGACCAGCCGGCCAGAATAATACCGTACACCCCGACAGAGGTCATGGCCAGAATATAAAGCAGAGCCACATTAATATCTGCCAGTACCATTTCTGAACCAAAAGGCACTACCGCCCAGGCTGCCAGTGCGGTGGCAATAGCCAGAGTTGGCGCAATAGTAAACAGCACTTTATTGGCGCCGGAAGGAAAAATAATTTCCTTAAACATCAGCTTCATGGCATCGGCAATAGGCTGCAGCCAGCCGCGCGGTCCAACGCGATTAGGCCCGATACGCACCTGCATATAGCCGATGATTTTTCGTTCTGCATAGGTGAAATAGGCGACAGTCAATAATAACGGTACCAGGATCGCAATGATCTTGACCAGTATATTGATTACCGGTATTTCATAAATGGATAAAATCAGGTCTAACAAAATCGGCTCCGTTTATCTAAGCTGTTTAT
>JALTKC010000208.1 GCA_027076245.1 Gammaproteobacteria bacterium | reverse complement strand
GCATAAAATGAGCCAGGTTTTAGTGTTAAGTGTTAAGTGTTAAGTGTTAAGTGTTAAGTGTTAAGTGTTAAGTGTTAAGTGTTAAGTGAGTATGCATTTGTTTACTGGAGTTCAATGACTCTGTTGAAGGGTTCCTGGCTTGTTCCGGTTTTGTCGGTATTAGTATTTTTTTGCTGCTGCTCTCTCAGGTTTTGAATGCGTTTTTGCATGATTCGGCGGGGGTCACCCTTGCCCAGAATAACCAGGTTGACCCGTCGATTGGCATTTCGTCCTTCGGGAGTATTATTATCAGCAATGGGCTTAAATTCACCATAGCCTATGGCCTGCATACGCCGGGGATCAACGCCTTCCTCTTCAAACAGGTGTACGACACTGGCAGCACGGGCAGAAGATAACTCCCAATTAGAAGGGAATTTATCAGTATTTATTGGGATATTGTCTGTAAAACCTTCTACCTGTACATCATTGGGGTATTCTTTTATCAGATCGGCAATACTGGCCAGAATATCTTCTGCATCTTCGGATAAGGTGGCGGTACCGCTTTTAAAAAGAATACTGGATTTAATATCAATTTCCAGCCAGAAATCATTTTTTTTGATTTTAATTAAATCATCATCTATTAAGGGCTGAACGGCTTGTGTGATCTGTTCAGAAAGCACTTCCAGATTAGGGTTATCGGGAGGTGTCAAATTATTGTCATGTCCCGGTACGGGCAGTTCAATATAATCCGGGTCACTGGATGAAGCCTTTTTGTTCTGTAGGGCATTATCAAATTCTATGGGAATAGGTGAAGTGGGACGGGACTTGAAGACTTCATTAAGGGTATCGGACAAAACCCGGTATTTACCTTCATTAACAGAGGAAATGGCATACATAACGACAAAAAAGGCAAACAGCAGGGTAATAAAATCGGCATAGGACACCAGCCAGCGCTCAAGGTTTACGTGCTCTTCCTGCTTTTTTTTGCGTCTGGACATGATAATAATACGCTATAAAAGCTCTCCTGGTTCCTGCTCTGCTTTGGTTTTATCCAGATAACCTTCCAGTTTTCGCTGGATATTGCGAGGGTTTTCACCTTCGGCAATGGATACCAGGCCTTCTACAATCATCTCCCGGTAACTGACTTCATTACTGACCAGGGTT
Source organism: Gammaproteobacteria bacterium (assembly GCA_027076245.1). Lineage (GTDB taxonomy): Bacteria > Pseudomonadota > Gammaproteobacteria > GRL18 > GRL18 > JANELJ01. The sequence goes on along the minus strand of JALTKC010000208.1, from coordinate 4,554 downwards.
TTGAGCTTGGTGGCAATAGGAATAAATAATAAATTGGCAGCACCCACACCGTAAATAGTCGCCACAAAGGCGACTGCAATACCGCTGCCCAGTTTACTGGGGTCAGACAGATTACCCATGACATGGATCAGCCCCATAACGGCCCCGATAATACCAATTGTGGGGGAAAATCCGCCCATGGCTTCATAGATTTTACTGGCCAGGGTATCAAAATTTTCCTTGGCATCGATTTCCAGCTCCATAATAGAACGCATGACTTCAGGCTCACTGCCGTCCACCAGCAATTCCAGCCCTTTTCGGGCAAACAGATCGTCTTCTTCCTCTGCCACAATTTCCAGGCCCAGCAGACCTTCCTTGCGGGCAATATTACTCCAGTCCACAATGCGTGCAATGGTTTCTTCCGTATGAAAACGAGGTGGAACAAATACCCAGGTAAAAATACGCAGACCGCGCAAAAAGACATTAACCGGTGACTGCAGCATCACAGCACCAAAGGTACCCCCCAGAACAATCAGGGCAGCCGGACCATTAACCAGTGTGGAAAGATGTCCCCCGTCCAGAAACTGGCCTAATATAATGGCCCCAACCCCCAGAATCAGGCCAGTTATACTGAGGATATCTATCATGAGTTTAGCGTGCTCTTGATGTCATTAAAGTGGGGACGTCCAGGATCAGAGCAATCTTGCCATCACCGGTAATGGTGGCACCGGCCAGACCATCCGTACCCTGTAATAAGGAACCCAGTGGTTTAATAACCACTTCTTCCTGACCAATCAGGTGGTTAACCACAAAGCCCACTTTTTTAGTGCCCACGTGTACTACAACCACATGTCCTTCTTCCGGCAGCTCATCGTATTCACAACCGTTAACCAGCCAACGGGTCAGATAGAACAGGGGCAGCGGTTTATCCCGAACCATAATCACAAGCTGACCATCCACGGTATTGGTTTTGGTCAGATCCAGGTGGAAAATTTCATTAACACTGACCAGTGGCAGTGCAAAGGCCTGATCTTTCAGCTTAACCATCAGGGTCGGCATAATGGCCAGAGTCAGAGGCACTTTAATCGCAATGCGAGTACCCTTGCCCAGTTCAGAATCAATATCAATCCCGCCGTTTAACTGGGCTATGCGGGTTTTAACCACGTCCATACCCACACCACGACCGGAAATATCCGAGATTTCATCCTTGGTGGAGAAACCCGGCATAAAGATTAATGCATAACATTCCTTATCATCCAGCCGGTTAGCCGACTCTTCATCCATCAGGCCTTTTTCTACCACTTTTCTGCGCAGCAGATCAGCATCCATACCGGCCCCGTCGTCTTCAATGGACAGCATAATGTGATCACCTTCCTGCTCTGCCGCAAGGATCACGGTACCCTGACGGGGTTTGCCGGCCTGTTCACGGACATCGGGCATTTCAATGCCGTGGTCAACTGAGTTTCTGACCAGATGCACCAGCGGATCCGCCAGCGCTTCCACCAGGTTTTTGTCCAGGTCGGTATCTTCACCAATAAGTTCCAGCTTGACTTCTTTTTTCATGGAGCGAGACAGATCCCGGACAACCCGGGGGAAACGTCCGAAAACCTTTTTAATGGGCTGCATGCGGGTTTTCATAACCGACATCTGCAGGTCAGCGGTCACCACATCCAGACTGCCCACCGCCTTGGACATTTCTTCATTACCCAGAGACTGTTCCAGAGTAACCAGACGGTTACGCACCAGCACCAGCTCCCCCACCATATTCATAATATCATCCAGGCGTTTGGTATCCACCCGTACTGTTGCTTCAGCAGGAACCGGGGATGGGCCTCCGCTGTCTTTTTTCGGTGGTGCTTTTTTAGCGGATGGTTGAGATGCCGGTTTTGCAGCGGCCGGTTCCGGTGCTGCGGGAACGGGTTCAGGTTTTGATTGTGCTGCCGGTTTTGGTTTGGCCGCTGGTTGAGGGGTATCAGCGGCTTTATTATCTGCACCACTTTCAGCAGAAGCCCCTTTTTTAGCTATACTGCTGTCAAACTTACCCGGACCATGCAGTTCATCCAGTAATTTATCAAACTCTTCATCGGTAATTTCATCATCTGCCACCGTGTTGTTACTGGAGGTTGATGCTGCAGCCGTATCAGAAGTACCAGAAGTATCAGAAGCAGCCACTTTGGCGTTAAACTTACCTTTACCATGCAACTGATCTAACAGCTTTTCAAACTCTTCTTCCGTAATTTCATCATCTTTAGCCGCACTGCTTTCATCTGCGCCCAGTCCAAACAAATCGTCGTCAGCGGCAGTGGGTGTGGAGCCTTCAGCGGGTGTGGAGCCTTCAGCCTGTGAAGAGCCTTCAGCCTGTATAGAGCCTTCAGCCTGTAAAGAGCCACCAGCACTATCCATATTATCCAGTAACTGTTCAAATTCTTCATCGGTAATATCATCTTCAGCCGTATTTTCAACAGCAGGTACTTCAGCTGCAGGTTCTGCAGCCGGTGCTTCAGGCGCTGCATCTGCAGCGCCTGTATCTCCCTTAAGAATACTGTCCAGTGCAGCCAGTAAGGATGGATCTGCATCTTCAGGTTCAGTACCGTTTCTAAGGCTGTCAAACATTTCATTCAGTGAATCCAGAACCGGCAACATAACATCCATAATTGCGGCATTAACCTGTAATTCACCATTTCTAAGCAGATTAAAAACATCTTCTGCACGATGACATAATTCCACCAGCGGTATCAGAGACAGGAATCCGGCACCACCCTTGATGGTATGAAAACTGCGAAACACGGAATTGAGAAGATCGGCATCATTGGGACGCTGCTCAAGCTCTACCAGCTCTTCATTCAGCGTCTCAATCATCTCCCCTGCTTCTATTAAAAAATCCTGCAGAATTTCATCATCGGCATCAAATGACATAGATTATTTCCTCAACTTTTTATAAGCCAATTTGCAAGCCTTTTTCTAAGCCTATTTTCAAAGCTATCATTAAAAGCCCAGACTGGACAGTAAATCATCCACTTCATCCTGCCCGGACAGGGTTTCCTTTTCATCAGCCACTCCGGGTACCACCGGTCCATCCAGGCTTTTCTTGTCTTTCTTTTTAGTCCCCTGACCCGTGGCGGCTTCTACACCCAGATGTTTACTGGACAGTTTAATCAGGTTAACCAGGCTATTTTCAACATCTTCCACCAGATTGATCACTTTATAGATGATCTGCCCGGTAATATCCTGATAACTCTGAGCCAGCAGCACCTCATTGAGATTGGTCATAAGACTCTTACTATCATTATTGGCAGATTGGAGAAAATCTTTAAGGGTTTTGCTTAATTGGCGAAATTCTTCTACTTCCATTTTCCGCTGGGTAAAACGATCCCAGTCTTTCAGTAACTCCGTAGTGCCTCTGGTAATGTTTTCACACAGAGGAATAGCACTTTCCACCTGGGTCATTGTTGCATCAGCCGCCTGCTGGGTCATACTGATAACATAATGGAGTCTTTCCCTGGCATCGGGTATATCACTTTCTGCCAGTTCATTAATTCGGGAGTCGGAACGGAAGTCTTTAAAAGTATCATGAATTTCCCGAGTCAGTTTGCCCAGTTCCTGAAACAGGCTGGTTTCCTTCATGGTGGCTAATTCATCAAGAATGTTTTTTACTTCTTCATCATTGCCCGCTTCGGCACTGCTAACCAGATCTTTGGCGCGTTTTATAAACTCTTCATCAATTACAACATCATCAACCATAAAAGATTCTATCCTTGTCACTCAGTATTATTAGAGATCATTATTTGGAAAACATTTTTAAAAATATTAGTGTTCAGGGACATATATAAAGAAAACAGTCTTTAGATAATTGTTTCAGGAGTACTTTTTCTGGAATACTCGCAACCTGCTTTATGAACATTTATTATTAAAAAACGTTGTGTGCGTCGGGGCACACAACGTTTACATACCACTAATCAATGCGTTCAAAAATCTTGTCTATTTTTTCTTTTAGAGTAGCTGCTGTAAAAGGTTTTACAATATAACCGTTTACACCGGCCTGAGCGGCTTCAATAATTTGCTCTCTTTTCTGTTCTGCAGTCACCATTAACACTGGCATACTGGATAACTTCTCATCGGCTCTGACATACTTTAATAACTCAATACCTGTCATACCCGGCATATTCCAGTCTGTCACCAGAAAATCGATTCCGCCGGCATTCAGAATTGGAATTGCGGTATTGCCATCATCCGCTTCTACTGTATTGGTAAATCCAAGATCCCTCAGCAGATTTTTAATAATGCGCCGCATTGTTGAAAAATCATCAACAATCAGGATTTTCATGTCTTTATTCAAGTCAACCTCCAGGTAATAACAGAAAACAATTCAGGTTTAATTTGAGCATAATTCTAACCTAAATCATTCTTTAATACTGATAGCCGTGCAATATTTGTGTATTTTCTTACTATGACTTATCGGCCACAGTAAAAAAAACTCCAGTAAATTTAAGTTTGTGATTTGATATTAATTAAATAAGACGACTTTCTTTAAGTATCAATGTATTTTTAGGCAATAAATTCACTTTTTACCAGTAA
>JALTKC010000207.1 GCA_027076245.1 Gammaproteobacteria bacterium | reverse complement strand
ATGATATAAAACTTGTCATCATTGGCATCATTTTCTTTGATAATGGTTTCGCCCTTGGCCAGCGGGGTTTCTTCCAGACGCATCATCAGAGCCTGAATATTGGCGGCAGGTAATTGCAAAAAAGCGTTGGACTGTAGAAAACGAGTCATCCAGTCTTCATCGTCATCCAGTTCATTGACTTCAATACTGGAAGGGGCATTCCAGTTCATCAGGATATCCAGCAGATCCTTGTCAATGATTAGAATACTGATATCGGTTTTTGCCTTGGCGGAAGCAGGGCGGGGAATTTCATCAGCAACAGGGGAACGGGCGGCATCACTGCCGGCTTCGATAATCTGTCGTTTACCATCGGCATTTTTGAGTTCTATTTTGCCTGTCAGCAGGTAAACGGTCCACTTGTCGCGATCACCTCTCTTAAAAAGTACACGTCCGGCCGGTATTTTCTGTACAGCCGACTTTTCAATGACTTCTTTAACTTTATCAATACTTAAAGAGTCCAAAGGATGGAATTTCTTTATGATATTGACATCAAGGTTAGGCGCAGCAGCCATTCACATTACTCCAGAGTTACATTTTATTGTTCAGGCTCTAATAATTTTAGCAGAAAGCGTCTAAATGCCTAGAAAGAAGTCTTAATTTTTTGAACCAGTTCGGGAAACCCGGTTTTTTTCATTATTTTTTTATGTCAGAATACTTAATCCCGGTTGTTATTAAGGGAGTCATTATTCTCTAAAAATACCCAAAAAACACCCAAAAAACACCTATTTACAGGATATATATAAGGAAATGTTATTCCGAACCCGTTTACATCCCTCCCCGACTGGCAGGCTTTATAACTGTCAGAAAAGTTTTTTATTTAGTCTGGTTTTAATCCTGTCAGTCGGAATGGGGCTGAGTCTGTTTTTTTCATGGCAGAATACTCAGGAAATTTATGAATATAAGCCGGGTAAAACGACTTATCGATATACGGCAGAACCGTCAGTCTGGAAACAGCTGGATTATACGGTTTTTCTAACACTTAACGGCACCATGAAAGACAGTCCGGTTATGCAGAAATTATGGGGGATCACCAATTATCGTGCCTTTGACCTGATTCCAGCACTATGGATGCTGAGTATTTATCTTATTTATTACTTCCGCTGTAAAACCAGAGAACAACGCATTGAGCTGATACAATACGGTTTTTTTATGTTGTTTGCTTTACTGATTGCCATGCTGGCTTCCCGGCTTGTGGTTGATTTTTATCGATTCTC
>JALTKC010000206.1 GCA_027076245.1 Gammaproteobacteria bacterium | reverse complement strand
TTGCGTTCTTCAGAATATATTCCCATAATAAACTCGTTTCCGCCCTTGTGTGATATTTTCAAATGAGGCGACAACTATCCTGACACAGGGGGGTAACCGACTAAGGTCTATCTGCAAATCACAACTTGGGATTGCTTTTTAAATTCCACGCTGGTAGTGTAACCGACTAAGGTCTATCTGCAAATCACAACAAAAGTAAAGTTAATTTCTAAAATAATTTAAGTGTAACCGACTAAGGTCTATCTGCAAATCACAACTAGCACGTACAAAATGCCCGTCTGTTATTGTAGTGTAACCGACTAAGGTCTATCTGCAAATCACAACCATTCAGCTCCCCTTGCAATTTCACATACAAGTGTAACCGACTAAGGTCTATCTGCAAATCACAACCGTCTTGTCTTGACATATATACTTCGCTTTAGTGTAACCGACTAAGGTCTATCTGCAAATCACAACATTCTGTTGGCGCGATGTATTTTGACACAAAGTGTAACCGACTAAGGTCTATCTGCAAATCACAACTCACCTCTGCTGGTAAACTCATAATTCCCAGTGTAACCGACTAAGGTCTATCTGCAAATCACAACCGGATCTAACCCGGTTAGCACTTCACCTGTAGTGTAACCGACTAAGGTCTATCTGCAAATCACAACCTGCAACAGATCGTATTCGCTCTTATAAGAGTGTAACCGACTAAGGTCTATCTGCAAATCACAACCATCGTCCGGGTCGGGGTTATCCGTTACGGGAGTGTAACCGACTAAGGTCTATCTGCAAATCACAACCTGGTCAATGTAGTTAAGCAAATCGCGCCCAGTGTAACCGACTAAGGTCTATCTGCAAATCACAACCCGTTGTTGATTTAACAGCTTTTTCATCCAGTGTAACCGACTAAGGTCTATCTGCAAATCACAACCGGTAGGCGCACAACACTCAATCTTCAAGAGTGTAACCGACTAAGGTCTATCTGCAAATCACAACTTGAAGAGAATCCACCGATGTCCCGTGTTCAGTGTAACCGACTAAGGTCTATCTGCAAATCACAACATCGGTCATGTGGTTATAAAACTACTCTTGAGTGTAACCGACTAAGGTCTATCTGCAAATCACAACGCTTACGGCGGCGGTAGGCTGCACAACGGAAGTGTAACCGACTAAGGTCTATCTGCAAATCACAACGTAAGCGGCAACGTGCGCGGTGTGCTCTCTAGTGTAACCGACTAAGGTCTATCTGCAAATCACAACCGTCTTGTTTG
>JALTKC010000205.1 GCA_027076245.1 Gammaproteobacteria bacterium | reverse complement strand
GTTTGAGAACCAAATTAATACGCAGCGATTCCATTTTACTGGGCGTCAATATCGATCACATAGCCACTTTAAGACAGGCCCGAGGCACCCGTTATCCCGATCCGGTCAAAGCGGCCATGGATGTGGAGCAGGCCGGCGGGGACAGTATTACCCTGCATTTAAGAGAGGATCGTCGGCATATCCAGGAACGGGATGTGTTTTTAATTAAGGAAGTATTGCAGACCCGAATGAACCTGGAAATGGCCGTCACCGACTCTATGCTCGATATTGCTGAACAGGTTAAACCGGCAGACTGCTGTCTGGTGCCGGAAAAAAGGGAAGAATTAACCACCGAAGGCGGTCTGGATGTGGCCGGGCAAATTCCTAAAATCACCGATGCCTGTCAGCGCCTGTCTGAGGCTGGGGTTCGAGTCTCATTATTTATCGATGCAGATAAAGCCCAGATTGAGGCGGCAGCCCAGGTGAAGGCACCGGTTATAGAAATACATACCGGACATTATGCTGACTATCAGGGTGAGCAGCAGCAACAGGAGTTTGAACGCATTAAAGCAGGCGTCCTGTATGCTCGCTCACTGGGGCTGGCCGTCAATGCCGGTCATGGCCTGCATTATCATAATGTAGAACCGATTGCGGCTCTGGAGGATATTGAAGAGCTGAATATCGGCCATGCCATTATTGCTCATGCCTTATTTGTTGGCCTGCCGCAGGCGGTTAAGGAGATGAAAAGTTTAATGTTAAAAGCAAGACAATCGTAAACTTTTTAAAACCCTGAAATGCGGGTATCCTTGCCCGCATTAAAAATAAACCAAATAAAAACAAATATTAGTTGACTCCACCCCAAAAGGGTATATAATCAAACTCAGCTTGAAAGTACGACTTATATTTATGCACACCCCTCGATATTCTTTCTTTTAAAAGACTGAATACTCGTCAAGTTTTTCATAAGTAAATAGCACCACTTCTCAGCACAACCCGTTCCTTATTCTGGTTTTAGTTCCGATTTAACTGGTTTAAAACAGAATTTTGAACATTAATAAAATTACTAATTGGAAAAGGATATAAATATATGTCTACTGGTACCGTAAAATGGTTTAACGAATCTAAAGGTTTTGGTTTTATTGAGCAGGATTCAGGTCCTGATGTTTTCGCTCATTTCAGTGCGATTTCTGGCTCAGGTTTCAAAACTTTAATTGAAGGTCAAAAAGTTGAGTTCACTGTAACTCAAGGTCAAAAAGGCCCTCAGGCAGAAAATATTGTTG
>JALTKC010000204.1 GCA_027076245.1 Gammaproteobacteria bacterium | reverse complement strand
CACACCTGTGGGTGGTTTGCTGAATGCCGCGGGCTGTATTCAGGTTAACAATAATTCTGTAACCATAACCATTGCCTGGGATGCTATAGACAATGCAGTAAAAACAACATCCAGTATTAGTTGTGGTGCTGATAGCAGTAGCAGAAGACAGGCTACAGTAACAACGATTATATAAAAGCCAGGTATATGGAAAATAGCACGAATGGTATAAAAATAAAATAATGAGTACGGTTCAAATGAAAAAAGTAACGGGTTTTACAATTATAGAAATTATGGTAGCTATGGTCATAGGGCTTATTCTAACCGGCATTATAATTTCTATTTTTCTGAGTAATAAACAGGCCTACAGAAATAATGAGCACTTTCAGGAACTCAATGAAAATATTCGTTTTGCTGTGGCTATGATTAGTAATGACCTTATTAATGCCGGTTTTTATGGGGGACTGACATATCTGGATCCTATTTATATGGGAGAACTTTCAATTGGGGAATGTACGGGTGATTCTTATACAAAAAATTACAGCAGTGTAGGTACTGATAGTACTGCCAGTGCAACTTCATCAGAATATCCGATTTGGGGAAAACAGGCGGGTTCAGCAACAGAAATTTCCTGTTTATCGAATGTAGCTTCTGGCAGCAGTATACTTTCAGTAAAAAGTGTATCCGGTCAAACAACTGATGATGCAGATACTCAAGCCGGTAGTATTTATATACGTACAGGAAAAAATGAAGGGCAGTTTTTTGTAGGATCTGCCGCGAAACCGTCAATAGCAAACAGTACTAATATGAACTGGAAATATAATAATCATATTTATTATATTTACGAACATAGATTAATGCGCCGAACTTTGCAGGTAAAAAACGGTGATCCAGAATGGTCTGATGAAGTATTGGTTGGGCCTCGTCTCCCGAAGCCAGATGACACACAACAAGAACTTGAGGAACTTGAGGAGGCTTCCGGAATTGAAAATATGCAGATAGTTTATGGCGTTGATACTGACGGTGATGGTGTACCAGATTATTATGATAATGCCAGCAGTTTAACTTTATCAGACTGGCAGAAAATAACAGAAATAAAAATATACTTACTGGCCCGCAGTGCAAAAGATCCAACGTATATTGACAAAAAGAATTATGATCTGGGCGGTGTAGCTATAGCGGCTAAAAATGATAATTTTCATCGAAAAGTATTTAGTACGACGGTTTTTCTTAGAAACCAGTGGTATTTAATAACAGGAGGCATTTAAATGCAGCTGAACCATGACAATAATACCATGCTAATTGTAAAAAACGGTATAAGAAAGCAAACAGGCAGCGTACTTTTTATATCTTTAATGATGCTGTTGTTATTAACAATTATAGGTTTAGCCGGCATGAGTAATAGTCTTACAGAATTAAAAATAAGTAATAATTTAAAAGAGCGCAGTATTGCTTTTCAGTTCGCTCAGTCTGGTATTGATGCGACTATGTGTTTATCTGTAACATCCGATAATCCCTTTGATCTGGATTTACAATTGACGGATATCTCAGAAAATCCTGCCAGTCAATTTGTATGGGATAAAACCTATGATAATTTCAACAAAGATCCGTTTTCAGGTGTTACCAATACTACATGCTCTGTTTCAGGAGGTATTGTAGGAGGCATACCGGCTTCAGATTTATTGGTGGCACTCAGACAGACTGCAAAAAAAGTTCAATGCCCAAGAGAGCGGGATGGAAGCAGTTATGGTGTAATTGAGTGTAATAATTATGTTATTGATTCCAGATATTATTTTGGTGGAAGTGGTGCTAATGTTGTAACCTGGGCTGGTGCCAGTCGCCAGGTTCCAGGCAGTTAAGGTGAATATTATGAAAATAAAACATACAAATAAATTAGTTCAATGGCTTATTCCGGTAGCCATGGCTTTTTCAGCGCTGCCTGTACAGGGTGATGATACTGAAGCCTTATTGGGGGCTAATGTGGCACCGCTGGATCCAAAGGTACTATTTATATTTGATAATTCCGGTAGTATGTCCAGTAATATTCAGGATGCCGCTCCGGGAGAATATGTAAATAGAGTTGCGGCCGCGAAAAGAGCATTGCTGGATATTCTCTTTGCACCTGAAAATGCTGATATTGATTTTGGTTTGATGGCATTTAATCATAATGGTAATAATAATAATGATGGTGGCAGAGTTATATTTAGATTACAGAATATTGACAGTACTAACCGTGGGGCTAATCCCGTTATCCTAGATGATAATGATGGTAATTGTGAAACTTTGCCAGCTGCCGGTACGCTTGCCCGAGCAATTTGTGATTTGCGTACCGATACATGGACACCATTGGCTGAAACCATGTATGAAGCCTATCGTTATTTCAGGGGCGAAACCGTTCTCTATGGAGATGAAAATCCTACAGGCATAAACCCGCCAAAAGATGCTTCAGCAGAAGCTAGCGGTACTTATAAATCGCCTTTTTATGATGTCAGCAGTACCACTTTGCAACAGGATAGAAATGGAGATAATCAAATTGATGCAAATGATATAACCTGTGAACAGGCTTATATTGTGTTAATGACGGATGGTGAACCCACTATTGATACAGATGCAGATGATGCTATTAGTGCATTAACCGGTGTGGCTGACCAGGGAGATACATCATCTTATCTGGATGATATAGCTGGTTACATGTTTGAAAATGATATGGATGGTAATCCAGATAATGATATCCAGCGTGTCATGACCTATACCGTAGGTCTGGAAATTGATAATGACCTGCTGGAAAGTACGGCTGTTTTAGGGGGTTCCGGCACCAGCGGTTATTTTGTTGCGAATAATGCCTCTCAACTGGCCGATTCATTTAATGCACTTTTTGCTGAAATAAATGCCTCCTCAGCTACTTATACCACACCTGGTGTAGGCGGTTCTGTGGCCAATGATGCCCGTTCACTTAACTATGTTTATTATTCCTTTTTTACTCCGACAGAAAAGTCTCGCTGGGACGGAAATTTAAAAAAATATCGTTTAGCCGATCTGGGTTCCGGGCTGCAGGTTGTCGATGTTAATAACAACCTGGTTTTTAATGCATCCGGAGAAATAAATTCGGTTCAGAAAGGTGATAGTTATAATGCTGTAAGCATTTGGAGTGCAGAAGATGATGCCGATGTGGTGACTAAAGGTGGGGCCGGTGCATCAATTACTGATTATAGTACCCGAACAGTTTATACCCAGATAAGCAACAGTACCCTGGAGCTGTTCAATACTGATAATTCTAATATTACTGATGCAATGCTTCTGGTATCAGGTAGTACAGAAAGAAATGCATTAATTAATTGGGCCAGAGGTCAGGATCCTGATGACAGTACTAAAACCCGTTGGGTTATGGGTGATCCCCTCCATTCGGCGCCAATTATTATTAACTATGGTAAGCGAGAAAATAGTTCAACTTATGCAGGTGATTACTCTGATCTAAGAATTCTGGTCGGTACCAATGCAGGGTTTCTGCATATGTTCCAGGATGATTTAGGCGGGACATCTAATGGCTGTTCAGGAACAAAAGACAGTAATAATATTTGTGACGGATATACAACAGGAGATAGCGTTGCAGAAAGTTGGGCATTTATTCCATCAGAACTTTATCATATTTTATCTCAGCTAAAGGCTAACCCTGCAACAGGCAGCCATCCTTATGGTGTAGACGGTACGGTTGGGGTCTATATTGACGATAAAAATAAAGATGGCAATATTTGTGTAGATGCGGACTGTGATAGTGACGGCACACCCGATGGTGATCAGGTCGTTGCTGTATTTGGTTTGCGTCGCGGGGTTAATGTAAATGGTAATGGCTTCTATTACGCCCTGGATATTTCCAATCCTGATGCACCGCAGTTTTTATGGAAGTTTGGTCATGACATTATGGAACAGGGCTGGGCAACTCCGCAATTTGGCAAAATCCGCTATTTTGACGGCTCCAGTATTCAAATAAAAAATGTAGCTATTTTTTCCGCTGGATATGATACTGATAAAGATGAAAAAGACATTGTTGGTACAGATGATGATAAGGGGCGCGGTGTGTTTGTTGTGGACCTGGCTGATGGTTCAATAATCTGGTCAGTGCAGGGAGAGTTTACACCGTATTGTTCCAATACAGCTTATACCGATCAGACAACCTGTGAAGCCAATAGCGCCACCTGGATTACACCTGTCTCCACTGCAAACGTATTATATGAAGCCGGTTTAAAAGACAGCATGCCGGCAAATGTAACTGTTGTTGATGTGGACGGTGATGGCTATCTGGATCGTATGTATATTCCTGATACAGGAGGTAATGTCTGGCGCATCGATATGTATAATAATGATGTCTATACAAAATTAAATGCTTCAGAGCCCAATACTAATGACAGTCGTACGGAATGGAGTATTTTTCAGGTAGCTCAACTGGGCCGTCACGAATCGGCAACTCTCGCCGATGATCGTCGCTTTTTTAATCAAATAGATTTTGTTCAGACCAGGGATCAATACGGCAATTATGATGCTCTGATTTTTGGTAGTGGTCATAGAAATAATCCTAATGAACAAAATACCAACAATCGTATTTACAAAATTCGGGACACTTATATTGGTACTTATAAGTTTAATAGTTCCTGTGCTGACAGTACGGCTATAGATTATGATCCAGCCTGTAAGATCAAGCCAGCTGTTTTATCAAATAGTGACTTGCAATCTGACCTGGCAAAAGGCTGGGTTATTAATCTGTATGATTCTGCTGATACTTCTACTCGTAAAAAGGTATTAGGTAAGTCGGTTACCATTCAAGGCGTGGTATTTTTAACAGCTTATCAACCGGTTGCAAGTAATCCTAATCAATGTTCAGTGCAGCCTGGCACTTCTTATCTATACGGTTTAAATTTAATTGATGGTGGCGGTGCGCTGGATGATGATGGCGATCCAGCCACTCCTTTAGTGGCTTTTAAAACTGTTGATATTGTCGGTGTACCCACAACACCGGGTATTCATATTGGTGGTTCTGGAGGTGATTTTACTTTGATACCTAATGATACTGAGGATACTGGTAGTAAAGCCTATACCAAGATTTTCTACTGGTTCAGACAGGGGGAGTAAGGGATGCAGAAAAATATTAGCCTTAATAAAACAGGCACGTATAAACAGAAACAACCGGCTGGCTTTACTCTAATCGAAGTAATGATTGTAGTGGCTATAATTGCAATTCTGGCAGCCATAGCCCTGCCGGCTTATACCGACTATACCCAACGGGCTCGCAGAAGTGATGCCAAGCAAAGTCTGTTGGATATAGCCAATCGTCAGCAGCAGTATTTTCTGGATAACCGTTCTTATGGCAGTGTGGATAACTTACAACTTACAAAAGGAGCCTGTGCTACAGACGCAATTTCAACCGAAGGTCATTATTGTATTTCTATTACGACTACAGCCAATTCCTTTACATTAACGGCCACACCTTTAAATGGTGGTGCTCAGTCAGATGATAAAGAATGCGCGAGTTTTGTATTAAACTCAGATGGTTCAAGAAACAGCACCGGTAGCGGAAGTGTAAATACCTGCTGGGGTGGTTAAAAGCAATAAAAGGTTAATAATGATGAAAATATTAAATAAAAACCGTCTTCTGTTTATTTTATTCATGCTGAGCGTGACAAATGGTTATGCTCAGACTATGTTTGATTATAAATGTTATGTAAAAAACCATAAGGGAGGGGATTCTATTC
>JALTKC010000203.1:683-1261 GCA_027076245.1 Gammaproteobacteria bacterium | reverse complement strand
CGGCTGAATAATTTCAGCTTTAGTGTAATTTTCGGTGCTCAGAGACAGTACAAACTGGTGCCCCCTGTGATTATCCAGAGTGCTCTGATTGGGCACAAACTCCATTGTGGCATCGGCAATGTCTGCCCAGATCATTGAGGTCAGGATACCCCGATAGCTCAGTTTATACTGCAGTTTTTCACCAGCCTGAAAAGGCAGTGTTTTTTCTGTCTCCGCACAGGCATTACTGAATATACCTGCGGCCAGCCAGAATAATAATACTTGTAATAGTCTTCTTTTCAGCACCTGTTTACCCCCGGATGTTACTGGCATTCCCTGGGAGCACGGACATCCCTGCCCGCGACAATAATCGACAAGATGGTAAAATGATCATACCTTGATTTTTTCCGGCGGTACCGTCGGCCATACTGTAATAACTGAATTCACCAGTGTACCCAGCGGAATGGCAAAAAATACACCCCAGAAACCCCAGAGGCCACCAAAGAATAAAATAGCCACAATAATGGCGACAGGATGAATATTAACCACCTCAGAAAATAACAGCGGGACAATCACATTACCGTCCAGAGCCTGAATGA
>JALTKC010000203.1:0-673 GCA_027076245.1 Gammaproteobacteria bacterium | reverse complement strand
ATATAAGGCACCACAACAGACAACCCTACCAGCAATGAAATCAGTAGTGCATATTTTAGTCCCAGAAAGGAGAATGTAATAAAGCAGATCACCGAAACAATGGTGATTTCCCAGAATTTGCCGCGCACATAATTACCAATCTGCTGATCCATTTCCCGCCAGACCTGGGTGGACAGGCGGGTATCATCCGGCAAAAAGCGTCTGAACCAGCCCAGGATTTTTTCCTTGTCCTTTAAAAAGAAAAACACCAGTAACGGCGCCAGGATCAGGTAAATCATAATGGTGATACTGCTTTGAATGGAATACAGAGAGAAGGTCAGTACTTCCTTACCCAGTTGCGTCACCTCTGACTGAATCATGGCGATCAGTTCCACCACATATTCCTCAGAAATATAGCTGTAATTAGAAGGCAATTGCAATAATAACTGCCGGCCCTTTTCAATATACTTTGGTGTGTCTTTAATTAAATCAGTTACCTGCTCCCACAACAGAGGGGTAATAATAAATAATGTGATCAGCAGGGCCATTAAAAAGCCGATAAAAACAAGCAACACGGCATAAAAGCGTCTATGGATCCAGCGATTAAAAAATACCACCAGCCCTTCCAGCAGATAGGCAATCACAATGGCCGCAAATACAGGAGCTAAAGTATCATTAAAAGTAATAACAATGG
>JALTKC010000202.1 GCA_027076245.1 Gammaproteobacteria bacterium | reverse complement strand
GAGCATAGTCCAGTTTGCTGGTATCCAGAGTCCAGGTTTTTTTGTGATTCTGGTTGTTTTGTTGAGTATCTCCGGGGTTAATAAAGGTTGGATGTTTGTCGCCGGATAAGCTGACAAACAGGTTATCCCTGTCATCCTCTTCATTATAGGGTTTAATATCCGCTAAGGGTGCCCATTCTTCCAGCTGACGGAAAACAGAATAAATATGGTGTTGAGACATACGATAGGGATCAGCAACGGCCACCAGTAAAACCTGTAAATAGGCATTTTTAATGGTGGTTTCACTGACCATTATCAGGCTCGGATCCGTTACTTTTTTCTTAAGCAGCTTTTCTTTAACAGCCAGTAAAAACAGTTTGTGTAAATCGGACCACAGTCCTTTATAAGGAGAGTGATAAAGCTGGTAGGCACTGATTAAAGACAGGCTGTGATGGCGAATAATGCGCTCGATGACCTGTGCCATCAGTTTATTTCTGCCGGAACACAGAAAAAACAGTTTGCAGTTGAGTAAATCACTTAACACCAGTTTATAACCGATGGCTGTCTGCTCATGTAATTTACGCACCAGAATGGCAATACGCTGGTGTTTCTCACTGAGAGGTAAATCACGGTTAAGTGTCAGTCTTCTGAGGTTGTTTGCCAGATCCATGACCGGCTCATGAATCTTCTCCAGAAAATACAGACGTTTTTTATAGGAAGCGGTAATACCATTGCTTTCTTTAATGGCATTGTAAATGTCTTTGGTAGAAATACGGATATTAGCCAGAGGCAGGGAATCAAACCATTGATCGACAGCAGCCGGTTTCAGATTAAAGTCTGATTTACCCGGCTTTACCTGTTCAGGCAGGTGTTTAAATAATGCTTGCTGCAATTTAGGCAAGATCGCTCTCCAATAGTATCAGGCATAAAACGATACCAGTTAAAATATCCAACGATTTTAATAAGATTCAGATATCAGTATAGTCAAGTTTCAATAATTTTGTTTATGAAGGTTGTTTTTTGCGGAAAAATGCCCGGAAAAAATAAAATCAGACAAATTATAGCACTTTATCTTTTGTTTAAAAGGTGAAAGGTTTGAATAATACTGTTAAATCAAAAAGATAACCGTGTTTGTAAATGCATTCTGACAATGGGAGTACGATATTATTTACAAATACTGCAAAGTCAGATTACAACGGCATTTTGGCGGAGGCATCGGGTATTTCCCTGACCAGGCGTGGAAGCATATAACCGGGCAACTGCGAACGTAATTGTTTATATATGCC
>JALTKC010000201.1 GCA_027076245.1 Gammaproteobacteria bacterium | reverse complement strand
CTTCAATATAATTCTTGTTTTCACTGATAACCCCTTCCAGTAAAGCCTGAGCCTGAGGAAAATTACCACTCTGCAATAAGGCTCTGGCTTTACCGATTCTGGCCCATTGAAAGTCTCTTACTGACAGGGCTTTATTATAGACTTCCAGAGCAATATCCAGTTTGTTGGCAGCCAGCGCAATTTCACCCTTGAGTTTGCCTATTTCCAGAGCCTGTTTACTATGTTGTGCCATTTTTTCATCAGCAAGTTCAAGGGCTTTTTGATAGTCTTTTTTATTATAGGCCCGGTAAATATCTTTTAAGATGGCTTTTTTCTGAACCAGCATGTCCAGACGTTTAAGTAATAGTTCTTTTGGGAAGGGTTTGTTCAGATAACCATCGGGTCGATATTCTACCGCCGCCATAACCATATTCTGAGTGTTTTCGGCTGTGATCATAATATAGATTGTGCCGTAGGGCATCAGACGACGATGCATAATTTCTTCAAGCAACTGCTGACCATTCTGACCATCACCAAGATTATAGTCACATAAAATGACATCATATTTATTGTAAGTAACCTTTTTTAAGGCATCGGCGGCATTGGAAGCATCTTCGATATGCTGAGCCCCACAACTGACCAGAATAGAGCGGAGCATGGAACGATAATTGGCAAAATCATCAATAATAAGAAATTTAACCCTGGACAGGTCTAATCGGGACATATAAAGTCGGTATGTTTAAAAAGTAACAGATAGGCTAAGAATAGCAAACATCAGCCAGTTCGCAAGTCACTGGCTGTAAAAGAATGGTTTCTATAGAAGATGATGCTTACTACAGATCTTCATCGGTTTCATTAACATCTACCTGACCGGACATACGTCGGCGAATATGGGACCAAGACATACCGATAGCCAGCACCATAGACAGAAGAGTGAGTACAATATAAGTGATCATCTGAATACTGTCTGCAGGCACAATACCCATATCAATCACCAGCCATAACAGGGTACCAAAAAAAGCAAAAGCCAGAATTAGCCCAATCAGACCTAAAGAAGTAATGGTTGCACGCAGATAAATGACCCAGCCGATCAGTAAAACCACACCAGAAAAAGCAAATAAGGGAGTAAAACCGGTATCCAGAATGTTCAAAACCCAGTGATAAAAGGAGTATTCGCTGGGATTGTAAGTAGCAAAAACCAGACAAAGTGCAAAAATAAGGCGGATTAGAAAACTACCAAAATTAAAAGTATTGCCGGCCATAATATTACCTGAAATTGTAAATGAGAAAGTTAAAT
>JALTKC010000200.1 GCA_027076245.1 Gammaproteobacteria bacterium | reverse complement strand
ACTAAATTGACTGACACCAAACAGGTTTTGAAGGAGCTCAATGTAATGATTAAAAATCGTCTTCTCGCTGCATCCGTTGTTGCAGCAATGATTATCCCAACTGCTGCCATGGCTACTAATGGTAACTTTATGATGGGTAATGGTACTAAAGCGAATGGTCGTGCCGGGGTAGGTATTGGTATGGCAGATACTGCCATTTCAGGTGCAGATAATCCTGCTGCAATGGTTAGGGTCGGTAATCGTTTTGACATGGGGATTCAAATCTTTTCACCAGATCGTTCAGCAGAACTGGTTGATACTGCAGGTGGTTCAGGTCTTTATGATTATGATGATGATGGAAATAAAGATGGTCCTTTTTATATTCCTGAATTAGGCTTCAACTATATGTTAAATGAAAATATGTCTCTTGGTCTTACTGTAGTAGGTACCGGTGGAATGAATACAAATTATGAAAACCTTATGTTTTTTGCTGGTGCTCCAGGTAAAGAATCAGGGATAAATCTTGAGCAGGTTAGAATTTTACCAACATTCTCTTATAAAATTAATGATCAACATTCAGTAGGTATCTCCTTACAAATTGCTTATCAACAGTTCAAAGCATGGGGGCTAGGTGGTTTTGCTGGTATGTCTAGTGATTCGACAAAGTTAACAGATAAAGGTCGAGATGATTCATTAGGTTATGGCCTTTCTGTTGGATGGCAAGGATCATTTATGGATGATCGTTTAACAGTCGGTGTCGTTTATAATTCTGAAATAGATATGGATAAATTTAGCGATTATAAAGGCCTCTTAGAAAATGGCGGTGATCTGGATATGCCAGAGAATTATGGCATCGGTATTGCTTTTAAAGCAACTGATGATTTACTGTTAGCATTTGATATACAACAAATTAATTACAGTGGTGTAGATGCATTTAGTAATGATCTGACTTTACCTGCTACAGGGGGGCCAACCTTGGGTAGTAAAAATGCTGCTGGTTTTGGTTGGGATGATATGACGGTCTATAAATTAGGTGCTGAATACCAGTGGAATAAAAATTTATTATTACGTGCTGGCTATAGCCAGAGTGAGATGCCAATGGATAAAGATCAAACCTTTTTTAATGTTTTAGCACCAGCTGTTGTTGAAAAGCATGCAACTATTGGTATGACTTATACATTGCCTAATGAAAGTGAAATCTCCATGTTCTATATGCATTCATTTAATGAAAAGCTAAATGGTTCTGGTTCAATTCCAACAGCACTAGGAGGCGGTGAAGCCAACATTCAGATGAAGCAGGATGCCTGGGGTATTGCATACGGCTGGAATTTCTAAAAATTCCAGAAGTATGACTAATACAGGTCACAAAAAAGGGAGCGAAAGCTCCCTTTTTTGTTTAATGTCTGGAAATTTACAGCCCAGTCTGTCAAAATAAATTTTCTTTATAGTTAATTATAAAACTTATTATAACTTGGTATAAAAAACAGTATAAAAAAAACAGGAATGGAATCAATCCAAAGGAATTAAAAATGATGTATAAAAAAACTAAAATTTTCACACCTACTCAAATAATTTTCACACTGTTTGCTTTATTGCTCAGTGCTTCCGCCTATGCAGGTGAAAAACTTAAGCCCTTTATTCTGGCCTCTAATGCGCCGGGTGATCTCGCGGCCGTGGTAGCGGACACCAAAAGTAAGCTCACTGGTGCCGGCTTTGAAGTCGTCGGTGAATACTCCCCTTATACCGGTGCCAATATTATTATTGTCACTAATGATGCCTTAAAGAAAAATGCTGCAGCAACCGATGCCGGGGGTTATGGTGCGGTACAGCGTATTTCTATTACTGATAAAGATGGGTCTATTCAGGTAGCTTATACTAACCCGGTTTATATGGCGCATGCATATCAGCTTAAAGGTGATTTAAGCGATGTTGCTGCAGCTCTGGAAAAAGCCCTAGGCAAGCAGGAAGCCTTTGGTTCCAAAAAAGGGCTTGATGCTAAGGAATTGGAAGGATACCACTATATGTTTGGTATGCCTTATTTTGATGAACCTGATGTGGTGGCTGATCACGGCAGTTATGATGCAGCGATTAAAGCGGTTGAAGCAGGGCTGGCGGCTGGTAAAGGCGGTGCATCTAAAGTCTATCGTGTTGATATTCCCGGCAAACAGCAAAGTGTGTTTGGTGTAGCCATGACCGAAGGTATGAGCAGTGATGCCACCATAATGAAAGAAGTGGACTTTAAGGATATTCGCTCTACCGCCCATCTGCCTTATGAAATGCTGGTGGATAAAGATGGTAAAGTGTATGCCTTAAGTGCCAAGTTCCGTATTGCCATAAATTTCCCTGACCTGTCTATGGCCGGTGAGCACAGCTTTATGGGCATTATGGCCTCTCCCGATGCCATTAAAGAAGCCCTTGCCCAGGCGACCGGTGCCAAAAAGGAAAAATCTGATGGTGGCTCTTTCGATTTTTAACTAAACGCCCCCTAAAACCTGAAACCTAAACTCTAAAACAGCCTTCGGACGAAGTCCGGAGCTGTTTTCATCTCATGAATAAACTGCCCTCCAGCCGAACTCTCCTTTCAATTGCGGTTATTCTTGTCTTTCTTGTTTTTTTTATTGCTCTTCTGTTTATAACTAATTTGTCCTTCTCAGTCTGGGAACAGTTGCAGGCCAAACCCATTTGGGTGCAATGGACTTATGCTATTGTACTGCTGTTTATTTCCCTGCTTGCCGGCTGGTTGATCTGGCGCTTATTACTGCCGGCAAAAAAAAATGGTGGCCGGGTAGCAAAACAGCGACCTACTGAACAGTCTATTGATAAAGTGGCCAAACGTCTGGATGCGTTACAAAAACAGCAGCCGTTGATAACGGATAGTAAAGCCTCTGAATTAACGGATCAATCTGAATCAGACTCAAGCACTGTATTGGAACCCGACAGCCAGTTATGGAAGGAAAATGTTGAATCATCTCCTGAGCTTGTTGCGTTAAGGAAGGAACTGTCTGAATTTTCACAGCGCAGGGAAGAAGCTCGTATTTATATTGCTCTGTTTGGTGATATCAGCAGCGGTAAAAGCTCTTTAATTCGGGCCATGCTGGGGGATAAACAGGGAAAAAAAACGAATGAAAAAAATAATCCGGATATTCAGATAGAGACTTCGGTACTAGGTGGTACTACACGCAGTATTGACCATTACCACTGGTCGATAAACATTGACAGTAAGGATACTTCTGAGCAGTCATGCGTTTTAACCGATATGCCGGGGCTGAATGAACAGTTTGCCGAACTGGATATATTATCCACAGAAGAAGCAGTTAGGGCACACCTGGTTATTTACTTATGTGACGGGGATCTGACGGCCAGCCAGTTTAAGGAAGTCTCAAGACTCCTTGAACTGGGTAAACCCTGTATTATTGCTGTGAATAAGTCGGATCAATACACAGAGTCAGAACGGGCAATGATCCTGGAGAATATCCGCAGTCGATTCAGCCGCTTTAAAAACCCGCCTGCGGTGGTCTCTGTTCAGGCAGGAGGGATGCGCGAATTTATCCGCCAGACTCCCGACGGTCAGGAAGAGCGGGTTCAAAGGCCCATTGAGCCGGATATTCAGACCTTAAAAGAGCAGATTATTACTTTATTAAAACAGTATCCGGTTACTGAGCTGGAAGAGTTAAGGGAAAAAGCGGTGGTCAGCCGTTTAAATGAACGGCTGGATGAAATGGATGCCCGTTTTAAATATTCTCAAAGCCGCCGTCTGGTTTCGGGTTATACTAAAAAAGCAGTTGTTGCCTCACTGGCCACCATCAGTCCGGGTACCGATATTCTGGTGCAGGGCTATCTCGGTATTCAGATGATTAAGGACTTATGTAAAATCTATGGTGTTTCAGCCACGGATATTGATGCCAATAAACTGCTTGAACTGATACAATCGCGTATGAACAAGACCCTGCCGTTACTGCTGGCCATTGCCGGTAACGGACTCAAGGCTTTTCCCGGTGTTGGTACCGTCAGTGGCGGTCTGATGCATGCGGTGGCCTATGGTATGATCTTTGATACTCTTGGGAAATCTGTGGCCAGAACACTGGAAGTCACCGGAGAATTATCGGCTCAATTGATCAGTGATGTGTATAAGGAACAACTGAGTGAAAATATTGAATCGCGCACAAAAGATTTTATCAGGCTGGTCCTCAGACTCCGTAAAGAAGATTAACCGTTTTAGCCATCGCCCATGGTTTAAAAATCATAGCTCTGAAAATCATAGCTCTGAAAATTATAGCTCTGAAAATCAGGATAACCTTGATACCACTGCTGATCCAGCCCGGGCAGAAGAAGCGGAAGCTGATATCAATGAGCCGGGTGATGAACATCTGAGCATTGCCAAAGAAAGTATCAGCCGTTTATTAAATGATAAACGGATCCCTGAACAGGTCAGGGAAAGCCTGCAGGCGGATTTCCAGCAGGTTGAAAAAATGCTGGAAAAAATAGAACACGAACATATCCATATATCGGTACTGGGCCGGGTCAGTGTCGGTAAATCCTCTTTGTTAAATGCCTTAATGGGGCAGCAGCAGTTTTCCATTAGCCCTTTACATGGAGAAACCCGCCAGACGGCCTTTGCCAGCTGTGAAGAATATGAGTCCCACGGGGTGTATTTTATAGATACTCCCGGTATCAATGAAGTGGATGGGGCAGAGCGGGAAAAACTGGCCCATGAGGTGGCATCCCGTTCCGATATTATTCTATTTGTGGTGGACGGTGATATGACCGATACGGAATATCAGGCACTTAAACAGGTGGTGTCAGAATCGAGGCCGGTTATACTGGTGCTCAATAAAGCGGATCGCTATACCAGGGAAGAAAAAGAAACGCTCCTGAAAGCACTGCAGCAGCGGGTTGCGGGGCTGGTGGATGCGGAGAATATTGTTACAGCCACAGCAAGAACAACAGAGAAATACTATCTGTTGGTGGATGAACAGGGTAATGAAACGGAAACCTGTAAAACTTTTCCGCCTGATACCGGGGAACTTAAAGAACGTCTGTGGTCTATTGTTAATGAACAGGGCAAAACCCTGTCAGCCATTAATGCCAGTTTGTTTGCGGGTCAGTTATCCGATCAGGTGAGTGAACGGATTATGTTGATCCGTAAAGACATTGCGGATAAATTAATTCAAACCTATTGTGTTTCCAAAGGGGTGGCCGTGGCCATTAACCCGGTACCGGTGGTGGATTTAATTTCTGCCGGCGTAATTGATGTGACTCTGGTGGTGCATTTATCTCGAATATACGGCCTGCCCTTAACAAAATCAGAAGCCGGCTCCCTGATTAAAACCATTGGCGGGCAGATGATGCTGCTTCTGGGCACAATTTGGGGGATTCACTTTATTTCCACTGCCCTTAAACTGGGTACCGGCGGGCTGTCCACACTATTAACCGCATCAGCCCAGGGGGCCGTGGCGTATTACAGCACTCTGGTGGTGGGTAAGGCGGCACAGCAGTATCTGAAACAGGGTAAATCCTGGGGTGAAGGCGGAGCCAAACAGGCGGTACGCAATATCCTGGACTCTCTGGATCGGGACTCGATCTTGCAGCAGGCAAAAGGTGATATAATGGCGAAACTAAAAACGGCAAACACTCACTAAAATTAATGACCCACTATGACCAAAGCTGAAAAAAAATTACTGGCCATTTTTAATGAGCTGGATAAGGATGATCGCAATAGTTTATTATCCTATGCGGAGTTTTTACTGGAAAAGGCTAAAAAAGAAGGCCGGTTTATTGAAGTCAGTCTTGAACCAGTGGATATTCCTCGGCCGTCTGAAGAGC
>JALTKC010000199.1 GCA_027076245.1 Gammaproteobacteria bacterium | reverse complement strand
GTGGCTATACTCACCTTTCTCAGCAGTTGTCTGGTTCCCCTGTTTCGTTTATTACTTCTGTGTTATGTTACCCTGAGTATTACTCTGAACTTTTATCATAAAAGTTTACTCTGGTCGTTCCGCCTCTATCATGAAATGGAAGAATGGGGCATGCTGGATGTGTATATGCTGGGGATCATAGTCTCTGTGGTTAAACTGTTGTCTATGGCAGACATTTATCCTGGGTTTGGTTTATGGGCCTATGCGGCTCTGTTACTGAGTACTATCCTGGCAACTACTTCGTTGAATCCTCATGAAGTATGGGATGCTTTGCTGGATCGAAAAACCCGTGAGGAGCCCTGCTAATGGCCAGTAAAATCATTACGCCGGTTCTGCCAGATAAAATAACAACCGGTAAGGAAGCCGGGCTGGTATTATGTACAGAATGTCATAAGGTACATCGCTGTATTCCTGAGGCTGAGCAGGAATGTCAATGCTGTGGTGCGGTACTGCATCAGAGAAAACCCGACAGTATTAACCGTACATGGGCTTTTTTAATTGCCTCCATGATTTTATACATTCCCGCCAATACCATGATGATTATGAATGTCGCTTACTTTGGGGTGGATGAACCGTCCACTATTATGGGCGGGGTAATTTTATTATTGCAGATGGGCTCTCATGCGGTGGCTTTTGTTGTGTTTGTGGCCAGTGTCCTGGTGCCCCTGTTTAAAATGATTGGTATTATGCTGATCCTGTTCTCACTTAAATATAAAGTAAATATGACGGATCGACAGCGTATTATAATGTTCCGGTTTATTGAGTTTATTGGGCGCTGGTCTATGCTGGATATTTTTGTTATTTCTATACTGGCGGCACTGGTGCATATTACCGGGGTTGCAGAAATTACCGCCGGGCCGGCAGCCACCGCGTTTGGGACGGTGGTGGTTCTGACCATGCTGGCAGCCAGTAGTTTTGATACCCGTTTGCTGTGGGATTACAAAGCATGAGTGATAATGACCAAATAAATTTAAATTCAGTACCACTGGCACGTCCCAAAGTAAATTCCAGGCGCGGTTTTTCACCGGTCTGGATCCTGCCGATTGTAGCATTACTGATTGGACTTGGGCTGATAGTTGAAAGTTATCTTGGTGCCGGCATTATGATTACTTTAAAAGTGCCGACTGCCGAAGGCATTGAGGCAGGTAAAACTAAAGTTTTCTATAAGGGGATTACCACCGGGGTTGTAAAAAACTATGAAGTGGCCGATGATCTGCAGCATGTCATACTGCATATTGAAATGGATAAACGCACCGAACCCTACCTGAATGAAAAAGCCAAATTCTGGGTGGTAGAACCGCGTGTTTCCCTGTCCGGTGTATCCGGTCTGGATACTATTTTAAAAGGTCGTTATATAGCCATAGACTCTGAAAAAACGGAGCCTGACAAAAGTGAAACCAGCAAAAGAGATTTTGTGGCTCTGGACAGAGCACCACCGCCTTCGGGGAAAACACCGGGACTGCATATTAAACTGCGTCTGAACCAACTGGCCTCTGTGGACAGAGGTACGATTATTTTTTATAAGCAGATCCCTGTGGGAGAGGTTATAAACTATACCCTGGAAGAAAATGATTCTGAAATACACGCCTGGGTTGTGATCCGCCCTGAGTATGCTCATCTGGTTAAGGAAAATTCCCGTTTTTATAACGTGAGCGGTATTACCATTAAAGCCGGATTAAACGGTGTAAAGGTTCAAACCGAATCTCTGCTTTCCCTGCTGGTAGGAGGTATTGCCTTTACCACACCGCTGGATGAAAAACCGGCACCACAAGCCAAACATGGTTCTATATTTTTATTGTATGATGATTTTGAAAGTGCCCGTGTCGGTGTTCCTGTTATCTTGCGTTTTAAAAATATTGAGTCGCTGGCAGCTAACCAGACCAAAATCAAATATCAGGGTCAGGTGGTTGGTCGCCTGGGGCGTTTTGCCTATGATAAAAAAAACAATGAAAGCATTAATGTGGCCAGGTTGTCTCCTCTGGTTGCGGATATTCTGACAGAAAACACCCAGTTCTGGATTGTAAAACCCAGTGTCAGTTTGTTGCAGATCAGTGGTCTGGATGCTCTTTTAGCCGGAAATTATATTGAGCTGCGTCCTTCTGCTGTTGGAAAGAAAACCCATGAATTTAAAGTTTATGAGTCCGACCCGCCGTTGCCGGACAGTGTGCCAGGGCTGCACTTTACAATTGAAACAGATAAACTGGGTTCTGTGACCAAAGATACCCCGATTTATTACAAAAATATTAAAGTGGGCAGAATTGAGTCGTTTAAGTTATCAGAGGATACTGAAAAGGTGTTATTACAGGCTTATATTAAGCCGGAATTTGCTCCTCTGGTGACTCAATCCACCCGTTTTTATAATGTCAGCGGGCTGGAAATTAAAGGCGGGCTGACAGGATTAAAAATAAACACCGAATCAGTAACTTCTCTGCTTTCAGGTGGGATTGCTTTTTATACGCCGGTTTATAAAAAAAGCAAAGTAAACGCCAAAAACGGAGATGTCTTTCAGCTCTATGACAGTTTTGATGATGCCAAAGCCGGTATTGAGGTGTCACTGATCTTTGATGATACCACCGGACTGACTGCGGGTGTTACCAAGGTTATTTATAAAGGTATTGTGCTGGGTGTGATAAAAAAGATCACCCCTAATACCGGTCAGGAAACGGCGACTGCAACGGTTATTATGGATCCCATTGCGGATTTTGGGCTGGTGGAAGATACCCGGTTCTGGATGGTTCGTCCTAAATTTGATATTACCGGTGTGGAAAACCTGGAAACCCTGCTGTCCGGTAATTATATTACTCTGAGACTGGGCAAGAGCAAAAAGAAAAAATACCGTTTTAAGGTAAGCATGACGAAACCGCCGCTGGATGCCAGTTATCCAGGACTGCATTTAAAATTAAACAGTTCAGAACTGGGCTCGATCAGTATTGGTGCACCGGTTATGTACCACAGGATTAAAATTGGTAATGTACAGGATTATGAACTGGCTGCAGATGGAAAAAGTATCAATATCCTGATCTACATTCATCCCCGATATATGAATCTGGTGACAGCCCATTCACGTTTTTATAATGCCAGCGGCTTTAAGGTAGAGATGGGGCTATCGGGCCTGAGTGTTCGTACCGAATCGGTCAAAAGTATTCTTAAGGGCGGCATTGGTTTATACAATGATACCCGCTATGAGCCAGGCAGCGGCAAACATAAAGTTCGCAATGGTACTGAATACAAATTATTTGATGATTATGAGGCAGCACAAATCAATGCATTTTATGTTACGATTCAGTTTGATAAGGTAGAAGGCTTATCTTACGGCAGTAAGGTTATCTATAATGATATTGAGGTAGGCAAGGTCAGGTCTGTCAAACTCAGCCGAAAAGATGCCGGGAAAGTTGATGTCACTCTGGAACTTAGTGAACAGATTAAGCCGCTACTGGGTAAAGACTCCAGGTTCTGGGTTGTCAAGGCTGAACTGGGTCTGGCTAAAATTAAAAATGTGGGTAACTTAATTACAGGAAATTTTCTGCGGCTTGAACCGGTCAGGGGGGCTTTTAGCGATTATTTTATCGGTTATAAAGAAAAACCACTTAAAAAACAGTCTGCAGATGGTTTTAATATTCACTTAACCGCCAGTCGTCTGGGTTCAATAAAAGTGGGCGATGGTGTTTATTATCGCCAGATTAAAGTGGGTGAAGTGGTGGGCTATGAACTGGCTGATACCTCGGATCAGATATTAATACATCTTACGATTCGTGAACGATTCCGGCCATTGCTACGGGAAAACAGCCGTTTCTGGAATGCCAGCGGTATCTCTATGGATATTAATTTATTCGGCAGTTCTAAAATCAGAACAGAATCGGTAGAGTCTGTTCTTTCCGGCGGTATTGCTTTTGCCACTCCGGATAATGCTGCTATGGGCAGGGAACTGTCCGAAGGCAGTTACTATATATTACATGATGAGCCTCAGCCCCAATGGCTGAAGTGGAATCCAATTATTCCTTTAAGCAGGGAAACACAGCAGAACTGATTTAGTCAGCTGCTTTAACAGGGATTACTATGGAACTAAGCTGGATTTCAATTACCTTAGCAGAAACAGGCTGGCTGATACTGACCTTTGTATTCGGCTTTGTAGCCTATCGTATTGGCCTGCCGCCTATGGTGGGGTTTTTATGTGTAGGTTTTGTGCTCAAGTTCTATGGCGTTGAAAGTACCGAGGCGCTCAGAGAAATTGCTGATCTGGGTGTGACTATTATGCTGTTCACCATTGGACTGAAACTGAACCTGAAAAGCCTGTTGAGAGTGCAGATATGGGGCGTAGCCAGCTCCCATATGCTGATAACCATTATTGTTTATACCGGTATTTTTATTCTTCTGCAGCAATCCGGGCTCAGTGCCTTTCAGGGACTGTCATTGTGGAGCGGTGTATTAATTGCTTTTGCTTTAAGTTTTTCCAGTACCGTATTTGCGGTTAAGGTGCTGGAAGGTAAAAATGAAATGATGGCCTTATACGCCCAGATAGCCATCGGGATTCTGATTGTACAGGATATTTTCGCGGTCATATTTCTGTCGGCATCGACCGGAAAACTGCCCAGTATCTGGGCGCTGGCACTGGTTGGCTTGCCGCTGTTACGACCGATTCTGTATAAGATTATGGATCAGGTAGAGCATGGTGAACTTCTGGTACTATACAGCCTGCTGCTGGCCACCGGTGGAGCGGCTTTATTTGAAATAGTCGGTATGAAAGCGGATCTGGGTGCGCTGATATTCGGTCTGCTGCTGGCTCCGCATGTTAAAGCCACGGAAGTATCAAAAACTCTCTATAACTTTAAAGATCTGTTCCTGGTTGCCTTTTTTGTCAATATCGGTCTTTCTGGTGATCCCTCAGTGGAAAATCTGCTGATTGCCGGAATTTTATCGCTCTTAATGTTTGCTAAAGTATTTCTGTTCTTCTGGCTGCTGGTTAAAACAAAAATGCGCAGCCGGACATCATTTCTGGCTTCCATGAGTCTGGCCAACTATTCCGAATTTGGTCTGATTGTCGGTACTATAGGTGTACAGAACGGCTGGATGGACAGTTCCTGGCTGCTCAGTATCGCCATAGCCCTATCCATGACCTTTATTATTGCCTCACCGCTCAATGCACGAGCCCATGAAATATACGGGCGCTTTTCAAAAAGGTTCCGCACCTGGCAGTCAGAGGAACGGCTGGATGATGAAAAGCCGGTTGACGTGGCCGGAGCCAGTATTGTGGTATTTGGTATGGGACGTATTGGTACCGGGGTTTACAATGATCTCAATTACTATTTTCCGGGGAAGGTAATTGGTGTAGATTTTGATGCCGGGGTTTATGCACAGCATGAAAAAGATAAAAAAAATATTATTTATGCAGATGTAATGGATAAGGACTTCTGGAGTAAGCTTAATCTGGACGGTGTACGTATGATCTTTTTAAACCTGCCTCAGCGGGAAAAAAACCTGTTTACTTTAAAACAACTCCGGGAAATGGGCTTTAAAGGTCATGTGGCTGCAATTGCATTGTATGATGAGGATGTTGATGTACTGAAACAGGCCGGTGTTGATGAAGTGTATAATTTTTATTCAGAAGCCGGGATTGGTTTTGCAGAACATGTTCGCCATAATCTGCTTAATAACGGTGAGTTTTTACCGGAACTGTCTGAACAAGAGCCTGCTAAAGAATCAACTTAATCATTTAATTAGCCGGAGTAATCGTCAGGCCAGAATATCGGGGATCAGAAGATTTTCCAG
>JALTKC010000198.1 GCA_027076245.1 Gammaproteobacteria bacterium | reverse complement strand
TGCCGGCACTGTATGTTACGGGTGAAGAATCATTACAGCAGGTGGCCATGCGGGCTAAACGCCTGGGCCTGCCAGATAAAAATCTTCAGCTGCTATCAGAAACCAGTGTTGAAGCTATTTGTGAGACGGCTCGCAAGCTTAAACCCAGGATCCTGGTGGTGGATTCCATTCAGGTCGTGCATGTGGAAGACATTCAGTCGGCACCAGGTGGTGTCTCTCAGGTGCGTGAAAGTGCTGCTTACCTGACCCGCTTTGCCAAGCAGAATAATATCGCCGTTTTTTTAATTGGTCATGTCACTAAGGACGGAACTCTGGCCGGGCCCAAAGTGCTGGAGCATATGATTGACTGTTCCATTATGCTCGAAGGGAATAATGACAGCCGCTTCAGAACCCTGCGCGGACAGAAAAACCGCTTTGGTGCGGTCAATGAACTTGGGGTGTTTGCCATGACTGATAAGGGGCTGCTGGAAGTTAAAAACCCTTCAGCGATTTTTCTTTCCCGCAGTGAAGAAATCAGTGCCGGTAGTGTGGTCATGGTCATATGGGAAGGCACCCGTCCCCTGCTGGTTGAAATACAGGCGCTGGTGGATGATTCGCAATTAAGCCATCCCCGGCGGGTGGCAGTGGGGCTGGATCAGAACCGGCTGGCTATGCTGCTGGCGGTGCTGCATCGACACGGTGGTCTGCAGATTGGTGATCAGGATGTGTTTGCCAATGTGGTCGGAGGCGTTAAGGTCAATGAAACCTCAGCAGACCTGGCCCTGTTGCTGGCTATTGTGTCCAGTTTCAGAAACCGGGTTTTATCACCGGAACTGGTGGTCTTTGGTGAAGTGGGGCTTTCCGGTGAAATCCGTCCGGTACCCAGTGGTCAGGAACGCCTCTATGAAGCCGCCAAGCATGGCTTTAAAAAGGCCATTGTGCCGTTTTCAAACCGGCCAAAATCAAAGCTGGAAGGTATGGAAGTGATTGCTGTTAAAAATCTGTCTGAGGCCTTAAGTGCTCTGTCATAAAAAACGCCATAAACAACCGTCATAAAAAATATGGATTCAGGTTTTCCTAATCAATATAAAATAATACATTGGTTTTTCCCACTGCAATATAGCTGTTATTGTCCAGCCGGAAGCTTTTTTCTCCAATACTTTTTTTATTGACTTTGGGCGGCTTCCCCTGCAGCCAGGAAAGGTAAAATCCGTCATGACGATTGGATATCAGGGCCACATGCTTTCCGCTGTCATCCGTAATGTTCATCATATTCTGTTTAATCTGTTGAGTATTGCCCAGCTTGCTGCCATTAAGGTATTGTATCCACCCGGTACCCGTATGTTTAATGTTTTTTTCCGGTTCTCTGGGGACGGCCTTATGTTTCTCATTGCGTTCATCAAAGGTAAATATCAGAGTGTGTTTTCCCAATTTGATATGGTCGCCGTCAGATAATTCAGTTTCATTTTCAACCGGCTGGTTTTTAATAAAAATTTCAGCACTGTCATCCACAGGCGCTATATTATAGCTGTGATTTCCCGCCTTATAGGAAATTCTGGCGTGATGTTCCTTAACCGCAAGGCTGTCAATATGAATAGCACAGTCTGGAGCGTGACCGATTAAAAATTCCTGGTGCTGGTTTAACTGGTGGATACTTAAGATCCGGTCTTTAAATAACAGGCTTACCTGGGACAAAATTGTCGATCCTTGAATTTAATGCTGGTGATTAATATTTGTAATGAACTAAATATAGTGTAAATAAGCGTATTTTCCATGCTCTGGTTCACAAAGTTTATGTTTAGTTTTCGGCCTGAGTATTGTTGTAAGTGGTCTGTTGATTCAGACGCGGAGATATTTTAACCGTTTTAACCGTATTGCCGGTGAGTTGTAGAATTTCAATGGGGTAGTCATCAATGAGTACACTGGTGCCGGGTTCAGGAATGGATTCCAGATATTCCAGGATAAGACCATTAATGGTTTTAGCACTCCTGGTAGGTAAACACCAGTGCATAATACGGTTCAGCTCCCGAATATTGGCACTGCCGTCTACCAGCACCGTACCATCCTCCTGCGGGTGTACTTCTTTCATCAGGGTGTCGGATGGATCGGTGGTAAATTCCCCTACAATTTCTTCCAGAATGTCTTCCAGGGTGACCAGTCCCTGAATGTCTCCATACTCATCCACCACCAGAGCCGTACGGCGTTTATTATGCTGAAAATTAAGCAGCTGTTTATTCAGAGGCGTGGCCTCGGGAATAAAGTAACAGGGCGATATGACTTTCCTTAAGGCTTCTTTTCCGGCATCAGGGCTGGAAATAACCGACAGTGCCTTGCGCAGGTGCAGTACACCAAAAGTATGGTTTATATCACCTTCAAAAACCGGCAGGCGGGTATGCAGGCTGTTGGTTAGATCATCGCGTATGGTTTCCCAATCATCATCCATATCAATGCCGACAATATCATTGCGGCTGACCATAATATCTTCTACTCGTACCGCTTCCAGATCCAGAATATTAAGCAGCATTTTCTGGTGTTTAACCGGGATCATGGAGCCGGTTTCATTCACTATGGTACGTAATTCCTCCGGACTGAGGGAGTCATTATTACCCGGTTTATGAATGCCTAATAAAGCCAGCAGACCATTGGTTATGGTATTGATACCCAGAACCAGCGGATAAAACAGCCACATCAGAGTCTTAAGGATATAGGCGGCAGGGAAACCAAAACGCTCCGGGTTCTGTGCCGCATAGGTTTTAGGGCTAACTTCAGAAAAAACCAGAATGACAAAGGTCAGGATACCGGTGGCAATGGCAATACCCGCTTCACCGAATAACTGCATGCCGATAACCGTAGCAATAGCGGAAGCCAGAATATTAACAAAATTATTAAAAATCAGGATCAATCCAAACAGCCTGTCCGGACGTTCCAGCAGGGAACTGGCAATCTGGGCGCCGCGATGACCGGATTGCACCAGATGCTTGAGACGATAACGGTTAAGACTGACCAGTGCGGTTTCAGAGCCGGAGAAAAAACCGGATAAAACGATCAGCACACCAAGGATAGCAAAAAGAATTCCAATCGGGATGTCATGCAAGGTTCAGGTCGCCTGTAGAAAGTATGTATCACACCAGGTATCAGATTTTGTGCAGGATGATTTCCAGCACCATTTTACTGCCGAAATAGGCGAGCATCAGAAAGACGAATCCGCCCAGAGTAAAATGAACGGCCTTTTTACCCCGCCAGCCGAAATGACCGCGGCCCCAGAGCAGAATGGCAAATAACAGCCAGGCAACAATAGATAAAACGGTTTTATGTACCAGATGCTGGGCAAAAATATCATCCAGAAAAATAAAGCCGCTGAGCAGGGCAAACGATAATAAGATAAAACCGACCTTAATCATCTGAAACAGCAGGGTTTCCATACTTTGCAGCGGGGGCAGAGAACGAATAAAACCGCCCGGGTGTCTGTTTTTTAAATAATGCGTCTGGATCAGCAGTAAAACGGACTGTCCGGCCGCAATGGCCAGCAGACCATAAGCGAGTAAAGACAGCAGGATATGTACCTGCAGTTCAAAGTTCAGCCCGGAAACTGTGGATTCATGCGGCCAGAATAATTGCAAAAAGACTGCAATAGCAGCAATAGGAAAAATCAGGGTGCCCAGTGTTTCCACGGGTTTGCGAAATTCAGCAGTCAGATACAACAGAACCACCAGCCAGGAAACCAGAGAAAAACTGTTAACAAAAGACGGGTTTAAACCATTGGAGGTAATGGTACTGGAAAACAGAATAATGGCATGCAGTAACAGGGCGATAAAGCCAATAACAATTATGTTTTTATTGGGCTTGTCCTGAACAATATTGGCATTTAAAAGGTTAAAACCTAACCAGGCACCTGATGCCAGATAAAGAAAACCGGTAAATAAACCTGATATAAACATAAATCCCAAGCAGTTTGTGTTAATTGGAAAAGCAACTTTAAAAAAGTATATCATAGGATGCTTTAACTCTTATGGCAACATGTTATTATAGCGTATTTTTATAATCACCCTGATTACAAAACTAAAATCTAAATCCATATTTATAAATTAAGGTAAACCAGTCATTATGTTCGACGGATTAACGGAACGTCTGGCCAAAACGGTCAAAAACCTGCGCGGTCAGGGACGCTTATCAGAAGATAATATTAAAGATACTCTGCGTGAAGTACGCATGGCCCTGCTGGAGGCGGATGTTGCCCTGCCGGTGGTCAAGGAGTTTATTGAACATGTTAAAGCACGTGCAATTGGTAAGGAAGTAATAGAAAGCATTACCCCCGGCCAGGCCTTTATCAAGATTGTTAATGATGAACTGGTCACCATGATGGGGGAGACCAATGATGCTCTGAACCTGAATGTTCAGCCGCCGGCGGTTATCTTAATGGCCGGTCTGCAGGGATCTGGTAAAACCACCAGTGTGGCCAAGCTGTCCCGCTTATTAAAACAGGATAAAAAATCTGTGCTGGTGACCAGTGCTGACGTCTACCGTCCTGCGGCTATTGAGCAGCTGGCTACTCTGGCTAAAGAAGTGGATGTCGAGTTTTTCCCCAGTGATACTACCCAGGATCCGGTGGACATTGGCCGTAATGCCATTGATTATGCCCGCAAGCATTATATAGATGTGGTTATAGTCGATACCGCCGGTCGTCTGCATATTGATGACGAGATGATGGGTGAAATCAAACGCCTGCATCAGGCCATTAATCCGGTAGAAACCCTGTTTGTAGTGGACAGTATGACCGGTCAGGATGCGGCTAACACGGCCAAAGCCTTTAACGAAGCACTGGAACTGACCGGTGTTATTCTGACCAAGACCGATGGTGATGCCCGCGGCGGTGCCGCTCTGTCTATTCGTCAGATCACCGGCAAGCCCATTAAATTTATGGGTGTGGGTGAAAAAGTGGATGCTCTGGAACCCTTCCATCCTGATCGTCTGGCATCCCGTATTCTGGGTATGGGGGATATTCTTTCTCTGGTAGAAGAAGCCCAGCAGAAAGTTGACCACAAAAAAGCGGCGCGCCTGGCAAAGAAAATTAAAAAAGGTAAGAACTTTGATCTGGATGATTTTCGGGATCAGATCCTGCAAATGAAAAAAATGGGCGGTATGGCCGGTTTAATGGATAAGCTGCCCGGTGTCAGTGATGTGCCTGCACAGGTAAAAAATCAGGTCAATGATAAAGAGCTGGTTAAAATTGAAGCCATGATTAATTCCATGACACCGGCGGAACGACAGCGTCCTGAACTGATAAAAGGCTCCCGTAAAAAACGTATTGCCGCCGGTTCCGGTACCCAGATCCAGGATCTAAACCGATTGCTGAAACAATTTAAACAGATGCAGAAAATGATGAAGAAATTTTCTAAAGGCGGCATGAAGAATATGATGCGTAGTCTGAAGGGTAGAATGCCTCCGGGAATGGGCGGTGGGGGCATGGGGAAAATGCCGTTCTAGAAGGCTTTGATGGTTGTTAAAAATACCGTTGAAAATAAAGCAAAATAAATCCCTAAAACACTTTATCTACACGGCTTTTTAGAGTAAAATGCCCGTCTTTTCTGAGCAGGCTTTAAGTACGTACAGGCAGAAGCAGGTTTAAATACCGCTTTCATTAATTACCCAGGTGCTTAAAATACAAGTTCCAGGTTTGTCTGCACAGATACAGAATTTTCTGTAAGTTATTGAATTTTGAGGAATATATTTAAATGGTTACTATACGTCTCGCTCGTGGCGGTGCCAAGAAAAGCCCATTTTATCAGATTGTTGTAACGGATAGCCGTTCAGCTCGTGATGGTCGTTTTATTGAA
>JALTKC010000197.1 GCA_027076245.1 Gammaproteobacteria bacterium | reverse complement strand
CCTGAACATCTATCGGCAGGGCGCCGAGGCTCTGAATAGCGTCTACACAAAACAGAATATTATGCTGCTGACAATACTGTCCTAATTGCTGCAGATCCATTCGCAGACCGTCAGCATATTGTACCGAGCTGACTGACAATAGCCGTGTTCTATCATCTATGGCATTGAGCAGGTTCTGTTCCGGTGAGTAATTATTTCGATCATGATATAAACTGACCAGTTTTACAGTCACTCCCTGCTGCTGCAGAGACTGCCAGACAATGCGGTTGGAGGGGAATTCTTCTCTGGCTATGACAATGCTGTCTCCAGCCTGCCAGTCCAGGCCGCTGGCCACAAATGACAGAGCTTCAGATGTATTTTTAACCAGGGCAATATTATTTTCTGATGGACTGTTAATGAGCTGTGCCAGTTTTTGTTTAAGGTTTTGCTCAGTTTTTAGCCATTGCGGATAATTGGCTGCGCCCAGATGGCTGTTCTGATCAGTAAATGACTTAATAGCATCCGCTGTAACCATTGGCCAGGGTGCAACGGCGGCATGGTTCAGATAGATAATTTCAGGATCAATATTAAAATCCGCTGAAAAATCTGGCATGAAAAAGTGTCCTGCAAAGTTAGGTTGTTAATGGGGAGCTATAAAAAGGTTAACATTTAAGCAACTTTTAACCAATAGGTAATAATCCAGGATCAAACCTGAAATTTTATGCGTAAAATAACATTTTTGTTTTTAAAGTTTTTGGCTAATAAGGTACAATGACGACAACTTGCTCCTGTCGTAATCAGGAATACGACATAAATAACCGGGATTCAGGTGCAAAGCTACAAAAAATTTATGTAAATTGATTTACATAACTCTATTTAGTTTTCAAAATTTAGTTTCAAATACATTGTTTTAAATCATTTAGGAGGATTTTAAATGGCAGATTTATTTAGTGATGAGTGGATGAAATCGTTTCAGGCAATCTGGAATGCAGAGCCTGCATTAAAAGATGCGCTGGCAGAAATTGGTTTTAATTCGGTCATCGGTTATGGTTTTCCCGGAGATGATGCTCCTAAAGGCTTTATTGATGTACAAAACGGTGAAGTCGTTAATGCCGGTGCCTACAATGGTGAAGAGCTGAACTGGGACATCCGTGCTGATCAGAAGAACTGGGAAAAATGGTTAAATAAAGGTATCGGCATGGCGGGTATGGGTATGGCGGTTACCACCGGTAAAATGAAATTTAAGGTGGGTGACTTTAAAGCCATGGTTAAAGATCCAAGAATGGCCGGTCCATTTATAAAGAGCTTTGAAGCTATGGGCCAGGTTTAATTTAAACCGGTTTAACTAATTAGCTTAAAATAAAAAAGGGAGTGGTTTCACTCCCTTTTTTTATAAATATCAAAATTAGAGTGCATTAATATAAATAACCGGGTATAATGTCTGGTTTTCTGTACGATCTATTAAGGCTCTCTATGTCATCTAGTCCCACCGCAATACCCATAACCTTTGATTCACTTGAATTATTACCTGAAGTATTACAGGCGGTAAACGAATCAGGTTATACCATACCAACCGAAATTCAGGTACAAAGCATACCTCATTTACTGGCTGGAAAAGATATTATCGGTCAGGCGCAAACCGGCACGGGTAAAACCGCGGCTTTTGCTTTACCCTTATTAAGCACCATTAACCCGGCACAAAAACATACCCAGATACTGGTTCTGGCGCCGACTCGTGAATTGGCGATTCAGGTGGCTGAATCATTTCAGACCTATTCCAAATACCTGCCCAAAATTAAAGTACTGCCGGTTTATGGCGGTGCGGCCTACACCGAACAGCTGCGCGGTCTAAAAAAAGGTGCACAAATTGTGGTGGGTACACCGGGACGGGTCATGGATCATATCCGTAAAGGCTCCCTGAAACTGGATAATCTGCAGACCATGGTGCTGGATGAAGCCGATGAGATGCTGCGTATGGGCTTTATTGAAGATGTCGAGTGGATTCTGGAGCAGACTCCGGAAGCCCGTCAGATTGCTCTGTTTTCTGCCACTATGCCGACTGTGATTCAGCGTATTGCGCAAAAGCATCTGATTAAGCCGGAACTGATTAAAGTCAAGTCCAAAACCATGACGGCATCCACTATTCGCCAGCGTTTCTGGCGGGTTTTCGGCTTAAACAAAATGGATGCTCTGACCCGGATCCTCGAACTCGAAGATCACGATGCCATGCTGGTGTTTGTTAATACCAAAAACATGACGCTGGAACTGGCAGAACAACTGCAGGCGCGAGGTTTTGCCTGTGAAGCGCTGAATGGCGATATTCCCCAGTCCGGTCGTGAACGCATTGTTGAGCGCCTAAAGCGGGGTCGTCTGGACGTGCTAATTGCTACCGACGTGGTTGCACGAGGTCTGGATGTGGAACGTATTAGTCATGTGGTTAACTATGATGCGCCCAGGGATAATGAGTCCTATGTGCATCGGATTGGCCGTACCGGCCGTGCCGGTCGTTTCGGTGAAGCCATATTATTTGTTTCCCGTCGGGAAAACCGTCTGCTGCGTTCCATTGAAAAAACCACCCGTCAACCGATTGTGGAAATGGAAATCCCTTCCGTTAAGAAAATTAATGAGCTGCGGATCAGCCGTTATAAAAAGACCGTCCTGGCGACCATTGAAAAACTCAAGGATAATAAAGATTACGAAATTTTTTCAAAGATCATCTCTGAACTGCATGAAGAAGAAGGCGTTGAAATACTGGATATTGCGGCGGCTCTCGCGCACATGTCCAATCGCAATAAACAGTTCCTGTTAAATGAATCTGAATTTAAACATCTTAAGGATAAACGTCCGTTTGATGAAGATGAGCAGGGATCCCGCAGAGATAAACGTTCCGGACGCAAAGATGGTAAACGGGATAACCGTCGGAAAAAAGAACTCTCCAGTACTAAGGCTATTCCCTTAAAAGGTATGCCTGAGGTAGATATGGAGCGTTTTCGTGTTGAAGTGGGTTATGATCACGGCGTTAAGCCCGGTAATATTGTCGGTGCCATTGCCAATGAGGCCGGTCTTGACAGTAAAATGATTGGTCAGATTGAGATCTTTGATGATTATTCCGTAGTGGACTTACCTTCCGGAATGCCTAAAGATGTCTATCAGGATCTTAAAAAAGCCTGGGTATGTCAGCAGCAGCTTAAAATCACCTCATTGAGTAATGCGACAGCGGATGTCCGTGCCTTTAAACCCAAAAAAGGCAAAGGCCGAAAAAGTAATAAGCGTGCTCATCAGCAACGTAAGCGTAGCGCCTGAATGTTAAAAACGAAGGGCTTGTGAAACCTTTTATCTTCGTTAACTTTAGTTAAAAATTATAGCCAGTAATTAAATTTTGCTAATTTAGGTCAATGAGCCTTATTTTTAAATATGCTATTATAATAAGTACAAAAAATTTAAGGGGAATGATATGGTTGATGATACGGATAAAGCATTAGATGAATTGATAAAGGAAAATGAGCGTCTTGCTGCGGAAAACAAAATGCTCAGAAAAGGTAATTCTAAAGCAGTAAGAAAGTATAAACTGGAACAGTCATTAAAGCCCTACCAGGCAGAGCTGATTCAGATGCAGAAATACCTGGAAGATACCGGAAAACGCATGGTGATCCTCTTTGAAGGACGGGATGCCTCAGGAAAAGGCGGTACCATTCGACGGGTTACACGTTATATGAATGAAAAACATTATCGTGTAGTCGCCCTGGGTAAACCCACCGAAGAACAGAAAACCCAGTGGTTTTTCCAGAAATACGTTCGTCACCTGCCTGCTGGCGGTGAAGTGGTGCTGTTTGACCGCAGCTGGTATAACCGCGCTATGGTAGAGCCGGTATTCGGCTTCTGTACTGAACAGGAATATAAAACCTTTATGAAAGGTGTGGTCGGTTTTGAAAAAGACCTGGTACGTCAGGGTACCATTCTGGTTAAACTGTATTTTAGTGTGACACGAGAGGAGCAGGCCCGCCGGTTTAAACGCCGTAAAACCGATCCCCTGAGACAGTGGAAACTGTCAGAAGTTGATGTGCAGGCGCAGGAACGCTGGGATGATTTTACCAATGTTAAATATGAAATGCTGAAAAAAACCCACACAGCCTCAGCTCCCTGGACCATCATCCGTTCCAATGACAAGTATCAGGCACGTTTAAATGCCATGAAAATTATTTTAAACTCAGTGCCTTATACCCGACTGGACAAAGACCTCGATTTTGTCCCTGACAGCCGTATCGTTTATTCCGGCGCCCATGAAATTGAAATTATGGAAGCTCAGAGACTGCGTGAAGGTAAATTTGTTACTTAATAACCAGGTAATGATTGCACCGTTTAAATCCTGGCAGAACAGGCTGTTTATTCCTTTATGGTTTTTATGGTCTGCTCTGCTGTTTTTCAGCTCCAGCCTTTATGCAGAAGTCCGTTCTTTACCTCATGCTGAACTGGATGGCCACTTTATCCAGGGCGGTCTGGTTATAGGTAAAACCAGGCCCGGAAACCGGGTTTATTTTGACGGCCAGTCTGTGCGTGTTTCCCCCAAGGGGATTTTTCTTATTGGTTTTCACCGTGATGAACCGCCACAAATTAGTTTTAAAATCACTTCATCAGAACATAAAGTACTTCTGGATACTGACCTGAACATTAAAAAAAGACAGTACAATATCCAGCGTATAGATGGGCTGCCGCCCTCAAAAGTAACACCGGCTAAACCGGAACTCCTTACCCGTATAAAAAAAGAGCAGCAACTGGCCAGACAGGCCCGTATTCGGGATGATGAACGAAGTGATTTTATGGTGCCGTTTATCTGGCCCGCCATAGGTTCTGTCAGCGGTGTCTATGGCAGTCAGCGGATTTTAAACGGTAAACCGAAATGGCCTCATTACGGAGTGGACATTGCCGTACCCACCGGTACTGAAGTGCGTGCCCCTGCCGGAGGGATTGTTACCCTGGCACATCCGGATATGTTTTATTCCGGCGGAACCCTGATAGTGGATCATGGGCACGGCCTGTCATCCGCTTTTCTGCACCTCAGTAAACTGCGGGTAAAAACCGGCGATAAAGTAAAACAGGGTGATGTGATTGCTGAGTCTGGAGCCACAGGTCGGGCAAGCGGTGCTCATCTGGACTGGCGTATGAATCTTTTTAAGCGACGTATTGATCCGCAGTTGCTGGTACCGCCGATGGCAGAAGTACTGGCGGGTACTTCTGAACAGGGTCGGATTCAGAATACACAGGATGAATAAATGCTTATGTTAAGACAATTGATTTTTAATATTGTACTTTCTGTTATATGTATTTCTTCACTTGCTTCTGTACCGGTTTTTGCAAAAACGACTATGCAGTCAGACGCACAGCAAGTGGAAGTGTTTGTTTCTATACTTCCACAGAAATATTTTGTTGAACGTATTGGTGGCGATCGGGTTAATGTGCAGGTTATGGTTAAGCCTGGACAGTCGCCAGAAACATTTGAACCCTCACCCCGTTTAATGGCCCGCTATTCCGGTGCCGATGTTTACTTTACTATCGGCCTGCCGTTTGAGCAGGTGTGGATAAAACGCCTGGCATCATTAAATGCGGCTATTAAGGTAGTTAATACACAGCCTGAGACAAAACAATTATTACAGCATACTCATCAGCACGACTCTGACAAATATGCTTCTGATAAGCACACTTTTAAGAAGTATAAGTCCCATGAACAATGGGATCCGCATACCTGGTTATCTCCCATACTGGCTATTAAGCAGGCAAGAGTTATTTACAATGCACTCAGGGAATTGCAGCCGGATAAGGCAGTTCTGTTTGAAAATAATTTCAG
>JALTKC010000196.1 GCA_027076245.1 Gammaproteobacteria bacterium | reverse complement strand
AATAACACCAGGGCAGTAATAACCGCAGCAGCTTCAAAGTAAACAGATACTGTGCCCCCCTCATGCTGCATACTGGCAGGAAAAATTTGTGGGAATAATAATGCCACCATACTGAAAACCCAGGCGACAGAAACACCCAGCCCTATCAGGGTAAACATATTGAGATTCCAGCTTTTTACCGACTGAATGGCGCGAATATAGAATGGCCAGCCCCCCCAGATTACAACCGGCGTTGCCAGTACAAATTCAATCCATTGCACCATTGGCATAGACAGACTCTGGGGTAACCAGCCAGGAATCAGGTCGGCAATCATTGCCAGAATGAAAACCGGCACGGCAAGCAGCGTGCTGACCCAGAAACGCCTGCTCATATCATCCAGCTCTGAGTTATCTTCTTCCAGACTAACGGTCATTGCTTCCAGAGCCATACCACATTTGGGACAGGCTCCCGGATGATCCTGAATAACTTCCGGATGCATGGGACAGGTGTATTGTGTTTTAGTGGTAGCAACGATGCTCTTCGGCTCCAGAGCCATACCACACTTTGGACAGGCTCCCGGATGATCCTGAATAACTTCCGGATGCATGGGACAGGTATATTCCAGATAGTCTATTTTGCAACTGTCATCGGCACATGCAGCTGCCTTCTCATCCTTATGATGCTGGTGAGAATGGGTTTCCTGAGGCACTGTATTCTGTATATATTTTTCTGTGTGCTGGTTAAACTTGTTTTCACAGCTTTCACTGCAAAAATAATAATCCTGCCCCTGGTACTCAATATGATGCTCGCTATCCCGGCTTACTGTCATACCACAGACCGGATCTTTTAACTCTTCTGTAGCAATATATTTGGCAGGTTCCTGGATAAACTGATGCTGACAACTATCACTACAAAAATAATAGCTCTTCCCCTCATGCACATAACTATGTTCACTCTCTGCTGATACATTCATGCCGCAGACAGGATCTTTTAATTCTGCTGTTTGTGTATTCATTTTTACATCCTCTTGCTTATGTCAGCCTCTGACATGAAAAATAATAATTATTGATGACATGGGCAGACTCGCTGCCTCAGCAGGAGGGAATTCTAAATACGCAGGCGTGCGGTTCTCAGGTAGGTGGCTTTGTGGTTAACATAGAATGGCCAGGTATCTTTAATCTGAAATATTTCAGTTGTACCTGTATTGCTTAAATAATGTAAATAGGGATTAAAATAAGCCAGTAGAGTATGAGAAGTGTCAATCTGCGCAGCAGGTAATTCACCAGGAATAAAATCCTGTGTGAAATGG
>JALTKC010000195.1 GCA_027076245.1 Gammaproteobacteria bacterium | reverse complement strand
GAGTAATACTCAGAACTTGTACGCCGTTGCCGGTGGTATTATTGCCAAACAGGGCTCCGGCCAGTGACGGATGCAGCTTTTTACCGTCAAAGCCCAGTGCGCCGCTTGATTGAACGGGCTGAGCAGCGCTTTCTTCATTGCCGCCGATAATGGCCTTTAATTCCAGACTTTTACTGCCGCGCAGAATTTTTAAATGAGCAGGATCACCAGGGCGCTTAAGACCGATATAATTGCGTAAGGTGGTTGAGTTGCCTACGGGTTTATTATTCACAGCAACAATAATATCACCGGCCTTAACACCGGCTTTACTGGCGGCTGAACCTGGAATAACCTGGGCGACAATGGCGCCGTGAGTTTCCTTAACGCCAAAGGCTGAGGCCAGTTCCGGTGTCAGATCCTGGATTTGAACGCCCAGCACGCCACGCTGAATACTGCCATGCTTGATTAACTGATCCATAACTGAGCGGGCCATATTGACGGGGATGGCAAAACCAATACCAATATTACCTCCGCTTTTGGAAAAAATAGCGGTATTAATACCAATCAGTTCACCATGCAGGTTAACTAACGCACCACCTGAGTTTCCAGGGTTGATTGAGGCATCGGTCTGAATAAAATCTTCGTAACCTTCAATACCCAGTCCACTGCGTCCCAGACCGCTGATAATACCGGAAGTTACCGTTTGATCCAGCCCGAAGGGATGACCAATAGCCAGGGCAAAATCACCCACTCTCAGCTTATCGGAATCGGCCAGACGGATGGCTTTTAGATTGCCGGTAGCAATTTTTAACAGAGCAATATCGGTTTGCGGATCGGTACCAATCAATTCAGCTACTTTTTTACGGCCGTCCTTTAAAGTCACTACAATTTCACTGGCATCATCAATAACATGGTTATTCGTCAGTACATAACCTTTTTCAGCATCGACAATCACACCGGAACCCAGGGCATGAGACTCCGGCATCTGACGATGTTCAGGAATATTAAACCTGAAAAAACGACGTAAGAATGGATCATTTAAAAAGGCAGGCAACTGGCTGCTGCCGGAGTAACTGCCCCGGGTAGAAATATTAACCACTGCCGGTGTAATCTTTTCCAGCATCGGCGCCAGAGACGGCAGCTCCTTACCCTGACTGTCATGAGTAGGCAGAGCCAGGCTGTTAGTAAAGCCAATAGCACTAAAAATACTAACTAGAACCAGAATAGATAAATATTTTTTTAACATAAAATTTTAACTCGCGGATTTTTAGTGTTGAGGAAGAGCAGTGTTAAGTGCTAAGTGTTAAGCG
>JALTKC010000194.1 GCA_027076245.1 Gammaproteobacteria bacterium | reverse complement strand
AAAACCGCTGCAAAAAAAACAACAGCCAAAAAGAAAGTTGCAGCC
The DNA here is from genome assembly GCA_027076245.1 of Gammaproteobacteria bacterium. Classification (GTDB taxonomy): domain Bacteria; phylum Pseudomonadota; class Gammaproteobacteria; order GRL18; family GRL18; genus JANELJ01. Next base: position 1,247 of record JALTKC010000194.1, on the reverse strand, counting down.
AAAAAAGCAGTAACAAAAAAGAAAGCGGCAACTAAAAAAACTGCAGCACCAGCTAAACCAAAAGCTAAAACCACCGCCATTCAAAACAGAATGACCAAGTCTCAGATTCTGGCAGAAATTGCAGACAACACCCTGATCAGTAAAAAGGATGTTGCTGCAGTGATGGATGAGCTGGATGCCCTGATTGAACGCCATATTAAAAAGCGTGCCTGCGGTGAATTCCTGCTGCCCGGCCTGCTGAAAATTGTCACGGTTAAGAAGCCTGCCGTTAAGGCAAGAAAAGGCATTAACCCTTTCACTGGCGAGGAGATGATGTTTAAAGCCAAGAAAGCGACAACGGTTGTCAAAGTCAGACCTTTAAAGAAACTTAAGGAAATGGCGCTTTAATTCTTTAAGTAGTATCCATCCCGCAAAATAGTTATTCTGCTCTCAGAAGCTTTCATATAAGCTTCTGAGAGCAGAATAACAACTTATCTATATCCCCTCCAGAATAATTTTACTGATTATTTTTCCATCCCGGCTATTGTTTTTAAGACAAATTGTGACTACATTTTAACTATTAGTTACCGTACCCCCCTTTATTCCTGCAAAGGTTCAGCCTGAATCTGGAAACCGGAAATATAATGGAGATGTATTATGCCCAGCAATTATCAGGAACTCGAAATAAAACCGCTTCAGTCTGCCTCTGTCTTATGTGAACCCAATTTTTTTCCTAAAGGTGAAGTCTCGCTGGAAGATCCGGCCATAAACGTGATGACCGATCTAAAATCCGTAGTGGCCATTACGATCTCACCTTCCAGTTCTCTGGGCGATGCTACGGACAGAATGATAAAAACCAAAGTCAAACTACTGTTTGTTACCGATCCCAATGAACAGCTTGTAGGACTGATCACCTATAGTGATTTACAGGGTGAACGCCCAATTCTGTTTCAGCAGCATAATGGCGTACAACGCTCTGAAATCACGGTAGGGGACATAATGACCCGGTCAGCACAACTGGATGCCATAGACTGGTCAGTGGTGGAACGGGCCAAAGTGGGGGATATTGCCATGACCCTGAAAAAGCTGAACCGTCAACATGCTCTGGTGGTTGACAAGGGCTATGAAGACACCCCTTACATACGCGGTATTTTTTCTACCTCACAACTGAGTAAAATGCTTGGCATCCAGATTGATACAACCGAAGTCGCCCAGACCTTTGTAGAACTGGAACGGGTATTAGGCCTTAAATAGCTGCATAACAATAC
>JALTKC010000193.1 GCA_027076245.1 Gammaproteobacteria bacterium | reverse complement strand
CCTCTGAACTGTTTAGTTTAAGATACCTTGAAGATCCGCAACGTGAAAAGCAGATCATCAGGGATATATCAGGAAAATAACATGCAAAGGATATTAGCAGGAGGCTTGCTGTTTTTTGGGGCCTTTTCTTTAGCTGCTCTGGTGTCAGTCGCACAGGCCGAGGAAGTAAATTCGAAGCGCAGTAACATAACACGGCATTATGTGTTTTCAGACAGGCAAAAAGCAGAGCAGTTTGTTAAAGAACAGAAGCAATCTGCAAAAAAGGTTAATTTAACTACTCAGAAAAAGCCTGTTCAACGCTTTTATGTTCTGTTAAAAGGTTATACACAGTGGAGTGCGGCATTTAAACAGGCACAATTACTTGAAAAACAGGGCGTAAAGGGACCTGAGGTGGTAAAAGGGCGTTTTGAACGGGGTTATTCGATACTGGTTGCACAGTATGCAGATAAAAAAAACGCCGGTAAACAGTTTAATAAACTGCGTTCCATGGGCTTGAGAAACGCAGGTGTCTATACTGATAATATCAGTATCTACCAGTATATTGTTACAGTACATTCTATTCGTCCGACATCCGCAACAGCAAAAGCCGTTCAATCAAAGACAGTAGCTCCTGTTCCAGGCAGAGTTATCGATAAAAAGACTGCAGCTAAGGCGGTAGCAACTGAAGCGCCAAAAAGCGTAACCAGATCAGGCGCTGTTTCGGATGAGGAAGAAACGATTATATTAATGTCTGATAACAGTGATTTTAGTTCAAGCTATGAAATCGCTTTAGAGGATGAGTCAGAAAATATCGATGTCACCGTTTGGGGAGCCAGTTTTGAACTGGAGGAAGACCTGTTTACCAGGGATAACCAGGATGCCAGTCACCTGGAGTATGTTAATGCCAGAGCCTATGTTGAACATTCAATTAATGCCAACTGGGAACTAAGGCTGGCAGGGCGACTGGACGGCAGTTATCAATCGGGCAAGCATGGGGCTGATTATGATGATACTGATCTGGATTATGAGGATTCATATCTCCGCTACAGGAATGAAAACTATCGTATAACCGTGGGTGCCCAGACAGTACGCTGGGGTAAAGTGGATAATATGGGGCCCCTGGATAATATGGCCACTCTGGATCTGTCAAGAGGTGTGATGCTGAAATGGGGTGAAAATTACCGTTCCTCTCCTGTGGTACGGGCAGAATATTTTAATGATGCTGGTAAATTTGATCTGGTTTATCTGGCAGACTTCAGAGAAGCCGAACTGGCGGATAAAGATGATGTCTGGTATCCCATAGATTTCAGAAAC
>JALTKC010000192.1 GCA_027076245.1 Gammaproteobacteria bacterium | reverse complement strand
GCGACTTTACCAATTGCCGGTGCGGCTGTAGCAGGCCCTGCCGGTGCGGCTGTGGCCTGGGTAGGCCAGAAATTATTAGGCTCACAGATCAATAAAGTGACAGCAATGAGCTATACTGTTACTGGCAGTTGGTCTGATCCGGTTATTAAAAAATCCGAGTTGTCTGATAATACCCTGGAGAATTTAAAAAATCTGTTTGGTCTTGAGGATGAGTCAAAAATGGCCATACCTGAAGTGAAAGATGAACAGGCGCATTAACTATTTGAGTAGGCGACAATAGTGGACAAACTTGTAATTCCAGTGCTGATCGATGAAACTATAGGGTCTATCAGAATTATAAAAAACCGTATCTGGAAAAATACACGTAAAAACCGTGCAGAAATTTTAGAGGAAAAATGTCAAAAGTAGCAGCAATTCAAATGGCTTCCGGACCGAATGTCAGTGCAAACCTGAGTGAAGCCGGGCGACTGATACAGGATGCCGTAAAACAGGGGGCTGAACTGGTGGTTCTGCCGGAAAATTTTGCCCATATGGGAATGTCTGAACAGGATACGCTGAAAGTCGCTGAGCCGCCTCTGGATGCTGTCCATTCTGATGATATGACACCGGTTCAGAGCTTTCTGTCTAATACGGCCAGGGAGCATAATATCTGGATTGCGGGAGGCACTACCGCGCTGATCAGTAATACACCGGGTAAAGTGCGTTCCGCCTGTCTGTTATTTAATAACCAGGGTGAACAGGTGGCCCGTTATGACAAGATTCACCTGTTTGATATAGATTTTGGCGAACAGGGCGGTGCTTACAATGAATCCTCTTTTACGGAAGCCGGTGATCAGGTGGTTGTCGTTGATACCCCGTTTGGTAAACTGGGGCTGGCCATATGCTACGATCTGCGCTTTCCGGAACTGTTCAGGGAAATGATAGCACAAGGCATGGAGATCCTTGTCCTCGCTTCTTCTTTTACAGCCACCACCGGTAAAGCCCACTGGGAAGTCCTGAACCGGGCCAGAGCTATTGAAAATCTGTGCTTTGTGGTGTCTTCAGCTCAGGGCGGTTATCATGTCAATGGTCGGGAAACATTTGGCCATAGTATGATCATTGATCCCTGGGGCGGCATTATGGACAGTTTACCCAGAGGTTCAGGTTTTGCTATCAGTGACATAGAACCGGATAAACTCAAGCAGATCCGCAAGAGTTTCCCGGTACTGGAACATATTCGGCTGCCCTGTCATTTAACCTGATTTAATTTGTTGAATAACAGTGCCATTGGATTTTTGTGGTTATCAGTCAGATTCCAGCATGATTTCTTTAAGGTATTTAAATAACTGGCGAGCACTTTTAGGCGGTTTGTTTTGCTCAGATTCTTTGTTAATATTTCTTAACAGTTGCCGAAGCCGGGAACGTTCCAGTTGCGGGTATTTGGCCAGTAATTCATTAATTGTCGTATCGCCTTCCTTAATCAGCCGATCCCGCCAGGTTTCAATTTGATGAAACCTGGCGGTTTGTTCACTTAACTGGTTATGATAGCGCTCATACTGAGCCTGAATACCTGCGGTATCTGTCTGGCGCATTAATTTACCGATCAGCTGCATCTGGCGCCGATGAGCACTATGACTGCGAATGGTCTGTGCAAAAAGAACCGCGTCCTTAAGACGTTCTTCCAGATCAAACTTATCCAGCTCATTGGGAGACAATTTAACCAGCTTTTCACCCAGTTTCTGCATGGCCTCAACATCGCGTTTAGCCTGGGATTTACTGATATAATGTTCATCTTCCTCTGGTGAGCCGTCACGCTGGTTTGAGGCTTCTCCTGATGAAAATGGTCCTGATGAAAATGAATGTCTGGATTTGTTTTTTGCCATTGGATATCTTGTTTGATTTTAATAAATACTTATATAAATACTTGTAAAAAGTGGACTTAAAAACGTATGACCCATATACATAATAACCCATCCTGTCATGTCCTGTCTCTGGATCAGCTCTATAAAAAGTGTGATTTAAGTGATTTAGATTTCAGTACCACTGAAGATCTGCTGGAGCTGGATGAAATTATCGGCCAGCAGCGGGCGCTGGAGGCGATTGACTTCGGAATGGGGATGGACCACAAGGGCTATAATCTGTTTATTCTGGGTTCAGAAGGCATAGGCAAAACGGCTTTAATTAAAAAATTGCTGAAAAAGCGTTATGTCCATCGTAAAAAACCCTTTGACTGGTGTTATGTCAATAATTTTGAATATCCCCAGCATCCGCGTTTTTTACGCCTGCCAGTGGGTATGGCCAAACCTCTGGCGGATGCCATGGAAAAACTGGTCAAGCTGATATCCTCTTTAATTACCGCCGCCTTTCAAAGTGACGAATACGCTGCCCAGGTCCAGGCTATCGAGAATGACATCAATGAACGCAGTGACAAATTGTTGCATGAGCTGATTGATAAGGCCAGGGAAGATAATGTAGCAGTCATTCGTACCCCCAGCGGTTATACGCTTTCTGCCATTGTGGATGGTGAGATCAGCAATCTGGACAGCTTTAAACAGTTGCCGGAAGAGACCCAGAAAGCCTTTAATGAAACCATAGACCATTATCAGGAGCAATTACAGGACACTCTGGCAAAGTTTCCTCTCTGGGAGCAGGAAGGTAAGGAGAAACTGGATGCCCTTGATAAGGATATCGTAACCCAGCTGGTTGACTCATCCATGGAAAACCTGTTCAAAGAATATGAGGCTTATGAACAGGTAAAAAATTACCTTAATGAAGTCAAGGAAGACATCATTAATCATCTGGATGAGTTTTATGAAGAAGAAACTCACGCCAAAGAAGGGGTGGAAAAACGCAAGCATATCAGTAAGACCGCTAACTTTCACCGTTATCTGGTGAATGTTTTGGTGGATAATTCCATGTCTGAAAATATGCCGGTTATCTTTGAAGACAATCCTACCTACTCCAATCTCATTGGCCGTATTGAACATCTGGCTTATTACAACCCTCGTGAAGGTGATCAAAATACCGATAACACCCTGGGTCTGGGCAATCTGCTGACAGCCTTTACCCTGATTAAGCCCGGTTCTCTGCATAAGGCCAATGATGGCTACCTGCTTCTGGATGCTGAAAAGATCCTGGTGAATCCCTACGCCTGGGACGGCCTTAAACGAGCCTTAAAATCCTCCATGATCACGATTGAACCCATGGATGAACTGCACAGTTTCTCCCGCAACCTAACTCTCGAACCGGATCCGATCCCTTTAAAAGTTAAAATTGTGCTTATTGGTGACCGGCATATTTATCATTTGCTTAAGCAGAATGATTCCGAGTTTAACAAGCTCTTTAAAGTGCATGTGGATTTTTCTGAACAGATGCCGCGAGACAGGGATGTTACTCATAAATACGCCCGTCTGATTGCCGATATACAGAAACAGGAACAGGTTAAACCCATTGAGCGTAAAGCTGTGGAACGGATTATAGAACACAGTTCCCGTATGGTGGATCACAGTGCCAGAGTATCGCTGCATATGGGTGAACTCAGAGACCTTATACTGGAATCAGAATATTATTACCAGCAAAGGCAGAAAACAAATGCCCGGGATGAGCCACAGCATATTATCCTGCAGGATGTTAATGCTGCTATCCAGGCTCGTATCTATCGTATGGATCAGTATCGGGATGAGCTGTATGAAGAAATTCTTAAAGGCACCATTCTGATTGATACCGACAACCAGAAAGTCGGGCAGGTTAATGCCCTGTCTGTTCTGCAGATAGGCGAGTTTGCCTTTGGTCAGCCGTCGCGGATCACGGCAACGGTCAGGATAGGAGACGGCCATATTGTAGATATTGAACGTGAAGTGGATCTGGGTGGGGATATTCACAGCAAGGGCGTTATGATCCTGTCCTCCTATCTGGGGCATCACTATGCCAAAACCCGGATGCTGTCCATAGATGCCAATCTGACTTTTGAACAGTCTTATGGTGAAGTGGATGGCGACAGTGCTTCGGTAGCTGAATTATGTGCCCTGCTATCTGCTGTATCTGAAATTCCGGTAAAGCAGTCGCTGGCCTTAACCGGATCGGTTAATCAGCTGGGAGAAGTACAGGCCATTGGCGGTGTTAATGAAAAAATTGAAGGCTTCTTTGATATCTGTAAACAACGCGGTCTGACAGGGCGGCAGGGGGTTATTATTCCAGCCAGTAATATGGTGAACCTGATGCTAAAAGAAGAAGTGATTGAAGCCGTTGCACAGGGAATGTTTACCATTTATGGTATAGAGCATGTGGATGATGCCCTGTCTCTGTTAATGGGTATGGACGCCGGTAAACTGGATCAAAACGGCCAGTATCCACAGGGCAGTATCAACCAGAAGATTCAGCAGTGTATGGAGCAGTATTCCAATATCAAGCACCAGGAACAGCACAAATATGATAAGGACAACGAAGAATAAGGCTATACGCCTGGGAGCGTGGGCATCCTGCCCGCGCAAGCTCTTCTATATCGAACAGTCAAATCTGGAATCAGGAAAAACTGGAAAAATCAAAATCCAGAGAAGTGCTGGGTTCCTGTAAAAAGGCTCCCTGAATAAAGTGAGCACCGGACTGCCAGATCACAGATAGGGAACCCGCCTCCTCGACAAAAGGCACAATGGTCTTAATACCCATTTCATTAGCCCGGGTACAGACAGCATTCAGGTTTTCAAGGCGTTCGGCATTGGTGGCAATATCCCTGACCAGTTCATTATCCAGTTTCAGGAAATCAACAATAACATGTTCCAGCAGAGTTTCGGCATTTTCATCCTGACCAAAATGTTCAAAAGACAGCAGACAGCCCAGTTGATGAATCTGCTGCGTCAGTTTCTGCATCTGGCGCAGATGATCAGCGGCCTGCTCAGCCTGAAACTGGAAGATAATGGATTTGCCTTTAACTTTAAACCTTTCCAGATTGTGTTTAACCCAGGCAATAAATTTTTCATCCGTTAAAGAGGCACTGCTGAGTTTTACCACAAAGCGAAAATGATGACCTTCCTTATTGGTTTCAGCAATCAGGCGGATAGCCTCGGCAATAATCCAGCGGTCAATATGCACAGAATGTTTTGAGGCTTCGGCCTGGGGCATAAAATCCTGGGGATAAATAACATCACCCTTGTCATTGCGCATACGAATATACAGTTCATAATTTTCACTGTTTTCACCCATAAGACTGACAAAGGGTTGAAACATCAGGAACAGCCGTTTCTGTTTAATGGCATTTTCAATTTCATTGGCCCAGTAGCGCAGCAGTTGCTGATCATCCATCTCACTGGCATCGGGCACATAGCGATGAATCTGATTACCACCCTGTTCCGTAGCTTTATCACAGGCATTCTGAGCATGATTGAGACAGCTCTGGGAACCTTTACAGCTTGAATCAATCAGAACAATACCAATACTGCAGGTGATGATAATACTTTTATCTTTGACTTCGGCAATATGTTTATCAACGGTCAGGCGAATATCTTCAGCCAACTGCATAAGCTCCTGCTCATTATCCGTATTGACCAGAGCACTGAAGCGGGAAGTTTCATAACGGGACAGGGAGATATTTTTATCAGCCGTCAGTTTTTTCAGCAGCCGGGCAATATCCACAATAACATGGTCACTGTTTATAACACCCAGTTTGTTTCTAATATCAGCAAAGTTATCCAGGCTGATAAGTAACAAATAAGTTTTCTGGTTGTCATTAATGGCTGTTTCTACAGCCTGTTCCAGCCGATCAAGGAAATAACGGCGGTTAAACAGCCCGGTTTCCTGACACTGGGTGTTGAGTACTTCCAGTTTTTTCTGCAGTTTCTGTTGAGCTTTTAAATTCAGTTCATCATTGCGGATAATAAT
>JALTKC010000191.1 GCA_027076245.1 Gammaproteobacteria bacterium | reverse complement strand
CAACAATTACCCATTATTGCCCTGACAGCTGATGTCCGTGACGGCATCCGCAAACAATGTCTGCATGCCGGCATGAATGATTACATCAGTAAACCCTTTACTCTTAATGATCTGGCCGGAAAACTGTCTCAGTGGCTTGACAGCAGCAGGCATCTACCACCGGTTGTTAGCTTTAAGGAAGAAGAAATTACTGCTGAGAACAACACCATACAGAAACAGGCATGGCAGCATATCAAAGAGCTGCAGCGTCCGGATCAACCCGATGTCCTGCACAAATTAATCCGTCTGTACCTGGAAAATACACCCGATCTCATCGATTTATTAAGCCAGTATGCTCAGGACAGGGACAAACAGGCCTTTGCAGATACCGCCCATATGCTCAAGTCCAGCAGCAAAAACCTGGGAGCCGTACGGCTGGCTCAATTATGTGAAAAAATTGAGTGCAATGCCGATGCCGACAGCAACAACCAGGAAAAAGCCCTGGAATTAATACAGCGGATAAAAACAGAATATCAGCAGGTAAAAAAAGAGCTGGAAGCTGAATTATCCCGCTCTGAAGTTAACCATTAACGTTTAAAGTCATCAAAAAAATTTATTGAAATTTATGACTCTGTTTGACAATTCTAATCCCTGAGTCATAATGTCTGACAATAAATTCTCCCGACTCAATCAGGCCATACCATCCATGAAAAACAATTTTAAAATCATGCGTAAAAGCAAACCCGTTAAAGATCTAACATCCCTGCCTGCACTGGGTATGGATGACCAGTCCATTACCGAAGGGTTCCGCCATTATTATAGTCATACCCTCGGCAGGGACAGAAACTGCAAATCAACTCATTATCCTTATAAAGCCTTAAGCCTGACCATTCGTGATCGCCTGATGGAACGCTGGAAAAATACCCATTATGCCTATCAGGATAAAAACTGCAGACGCACTTATTATGTATCACTGGAATTTTTAATGGGCCGGGCATTAAGCAATAGTGTGCTGAACCTGGATCTGGATGAGGCCATACGCAAGTCCTTTAACTCCATGGGGCTGGATCTGGAAGAAATTGCCGATACTGAACAGGATGCCGGTCTTGGCAACGGCGGTCTGGGACGCCTGGCGGCCTGTTTCCTGGACAGCTGTGCCACTTTACAGCTGCCAGTAAAAGGCTATGGTCTGCGTTATGAATACGGTATGTTCAGACAGCGTATTGATAACGGCTATCAGGTTGAAGATACCGACCACTGGCTGCTGGACGGCAATCCATGGGAACTGGAACGCCCTGAATATACCCAGCGTATCAAATTTGGCGGGCATACTGAATTTCGTCTTAGCCATGACGGTAATTATAAAGTACAGTGGGTCGGTACCCGCGATGTACTGGCCATCCCTTATGATATTCCCATTCCCGGCTTCCAGAATGGTACTGTCAATACCCTGCGTTTATGGAAAGCCGCCGCAACCGACGAATTTGACCTGGATGAATTTAATTCCGGCAGTTATACCGAGGCCGTGGAAGAAAAAAATTCGGCAGAACACATTACCATGGTACTGTACCCCAACGACAGCAGTGAAAACGGCAAGGAACTGCGTTTGCGTCAGCAGTATTTCCTGGCCTCTGCCAGCCTGCAGGATGTTATAAGGGAATGGCTGATGCATCATGGGGACTTTGAACAATTTGCTGAAAAAAACTGTTTTCAGCTAAACGATACTCACCCCAGCATTGCCGTGGCTGAATTTATGCGTCTGTTAATGGATGAATATAGTCTGCCCTGGGACAAGGCCTGGTCCATTACCTGTAAAACCATGGCTTATACCAACCATACCCTTCTGCCGGAAGCCCTGGAAAAATGGTCCGTGCATTTATTTGAACGTCTATTACCCCGCCTGTTAGAAATCATTTACGAAATCAATGCCCGTTTCCTGAAACAGGTCGCCATGCAGTGGCCGGGCGATACGGATCGTCTGCGCCGTATGTCCATTATTGAAGAAGGCCCGGTGCCCCAGGTACGTATGGCCTACCTGGCCATTGTGGGCAGTTTTTCTGTTAACGGCGTTGCGGCTCTGCATACCCGTTTGCTTAAACAGGGACTGTTCCATGACTTTTACAAGCTCTGGCCGGAAAAATTCAATAATAAAACCAATGGCGTCACCCCTCGCCGCTGGCTGGCCGGGTGTAACCCTGAATTACGCCAGTTGATCACTAAAACCATTGGCAGTGACTGGATAAAGGATCTCTCTCAGCTTAAACTGCTGAAAAAAAGTATTGATAAAAAGGCTTTCCGAAAACAATGGCGGGCCATTAAACAGAATAATAAACAGAAGCTGGCTGAACTGGTTAAACAGGAATGTCGGGTTGAATTTAACTGTGATTCCCTGTTTGATGTACAGGTAAAACGTATTCATGAATACAAACGCCAGCTACTCAATATTCTGCATGTTATTCATTTATACAATCGTATTAAAGCCGGTGATACCGAAAACTGGACTAACCGTTGTGTGCTTATTGGCGGTAAAGCGGCACCCGGCTATGCGATGGCCAAACTGATCATCAAACTCATTAATAATGTTGCGGATGTAGTTAATAATGACCCTGAAGTGGGTAATTTTCTTAAAGTGGCTTTTTTCCCCAACTACCGGGTTTCAGCCATGGAAGTGATCTGTCCTGGAACCGATCTGTCTGAACAGATTTCAACAGCCGGTAAAGAAGCCTCTGGTACCGGCAATATGAAATTCATGATGAACGGCGCCCTGACCATCGGCACCTTGGACGGAGCCAATATCGAGATCCGGGAAGAAGTCGGTGAAGAAAATTTCTTTTTATTCGGCCTGACCGCTGAAGAAGTAGAAACCACACGCAGCCATTATGATCCCGTTAAAATCATTCAGAATGATAAAGATTTCAGAAATGTCATGAGAATGCTGGAAACCGGTTATTTTAATCAGTTTGAACCCGGCTTGTTTAACCCCATTATTCAAAGCATAAAAAATCCTCATGATCTGTGGATGACAGCCGCCGATTTTCGTTCTTATATTGATGCCCAGGAACAGGTATCCAGAGCCTATCAGGACCAGAAACACTGGACAACCATGAGTATTATCAATACCTTATCCAGCGGTAAATTTTCTACTGACCGGACTATGGAGGAGTATAATCGGGATATATGGAAACTGGAGAAAGTCGAGGCTTATCCGGTGGAATAAAGACAGCGTTGAGCGTTGAGCGTTGAGCGTTGAGCGTTGAGCGTTGAGCGTTGAGCGTTGAGCGTTGAGCGTTGAGCGTTGAGCGTTGAGCGTTGAGCGTTGAGCGTTGAGCAAAAAAATTTTAAAAAGCTCTTTTTCTTCAGTCAAGTAAATTATTGAACTATTTTGTATTCACTTAAAGACAAGTCTTTTTGCTCTGGCTCTTTCTCTGCGCTCAACGCTCAGCGCTACTTTTAAGTATATTTTTTTCTATCTTTACGGCGGTTGCCGGCCTGTACTATTACACCGTCGAGTACGTCCAGGCTTTCTATTTCTATGGTTTCGTAGAGGTCATTTAAGGGTTGCAAAAAGAATTTGCCGTCGTACATTCTTAGTTGACGGAAAATATATTCACCATCAATTTTGGCAATAACATAAGAACCATCTTTAACAACCGCTTCCGGATCGACAATTATTACAGTACCATGTTCAAATTCCGGCACCATACTGTCTCCCAGAGCACGTAAAGCGTAGATTTCTCTGCCGCTGCAGCTGCCCTCAATTGGGGGCATTAAACTTTCAGGTGGTGATTGAGACATTTTTAACTCACTTTTATAACCGCTTATACAATCGTTTATTTAGCTCTTATCCTGATATTGGGTTAATACATACTATAATCAATAGCCCATAACCGCCTTCTTTACCAGAATAATAACAATCTTTATATTATAACAATACTCAAACCAGAACACACACTATATAAGAATATTCAAATTTGATTTTAAACTTGAAAATATTGCAAAATTTTATAAAAGCATATACCTTATGAAATGTTTATTACTTATAAACATTTAGTCTAAAAATCACAATTAAAAGGATCCCCAAAATGACCGATGCAAACTGGAAACTTAAAGATGGTGCTGAACTGAATATTGACGATGTAGCAAAAATCGCCTGCGCACTAAAATCATTATCTGCTTATACCACACTGGTATGCGCTGAAGAAGACAGTCCTGAAGATCTGGAACAGATTGTTAATGAAGGGATGGAAGCCATGGAAAGAATATTTGAAGTTTAACGCTATCTGGAATTGTTAAACTTCTATTAAGCTCATAAGCCGGTAAGGGGGACTACCGGTTTATTGAGAATATAAAGGCCTGATTTTTTCAGGCTTTTTTTTGGGGGAAAGAAGTGTTAAGTGTTAAGTGTTAAGTGTTAAGTGTTAAGTGTTAAGTGTTAAGTAAAAGCATAGTCTGTCCCGGAACTTATACACCCAACAAGGAAGTTATTTGCTCTTTCTTAACACTTAGCACTTAACGCTTAACGCTAGAAACAGGGCTTATCCGGAGCATTCTGATACCGCTCAATACTCTCCATTATCTCAGTCTTAGCATCCTCCACATCCACCCAGCCTTTAATTTTAACCCATTTTCCGGGTTCCAGATCTTTATAATGGCCGAAGAAGTGAGCCAGGGTGTCAAGCAGGGTACTGGGCATATCCCGAAAAGAACTGATTTTTGTATACATGCCGGTCAGTTTATCAATCGGTACGGCCAGTACCTTGGCATCCAGTCCGGCTTCGTCTTCCATTAACAGCATCCCGATAGGACGGCATTGAATAACTGAACCAAACTGCAGGGGCAAAGGTGTCACCACCAGTACATCTACTGCATCGCCATCATCGGACAAGGTGTGGGGAATATAGCCATAATTACAGGGATAAACCATGGACGTACCAATAAAACGGTCCACAAACATGGCTCCGGTTTCTTTATCAACTTCATATTTTACCGGATCACTATGAGAGGGTATTTCAATAATGACATTAAATTCACTGGGTACGTGTTTTCCAGTGGTTACTCTATCAAGATTCATCTGTTTACCTGTTTTATGGATTTATAAGGCTGGCTTAAAAAAAATATTTTGATCTGGATCAAACAAATAGTTATTTTATAGACAAAAAGAGCTATTAGCAATTGATCATATTTTCTGATTTATGCCCGCACAGACTTGTTTTAAACCACCAAACCAGTAAAATCAGGAAAACATTTACAATACGGGCTTAGTCCAAACCCAATAATCTTTGGAAAAAATAGTTTTTTTAATCTTTTTTAATAACTATTTATAAAAAAGGGATAAACACAAAGTGCAGTCATTAAAAAAAATCACCTTAAAAACACCTTTTTCTTTTTTGCTTATATCTGTTCTGTTCTTTTTTCTGATTAGTGGCTGTTCTGAACTGGCTGAACTGGATTCCCATAATCCGGTTAATCGTTTCCAGCAGGCCGAAGAATTATACAGTGCATCTATGCGCTGGAGTGAATGGTACACCCTGTTTCAGCTTATGAAAGCGAATCCGAAAAACCCTGAATCTAAAGTAACACCGCCAACCGATGAAGCACTGGAATATTTAACTCATCTGAAAGTATCCCATGTGGAAACCATCAACAGCAGCATTACAGAAAAACAGACTTCAGCCAAGACTATTTATCAGATTGAATACCATCCGGAAAATTCATCCGTTATTAAGGAAATCCGTCATACGGTTAAATGGTGGTATGATGAAAAAACCAATCAATGGTTTACCGATACCCCCTTACCTGAAGCCTTCCAGGTGCCTAAACACCAAACCATTAAGTTATCCCCCAAATAGGATAGGAAGCTATCAGGATGAGGAGCTTTCTGTG
>JALTKC010000190.1 GCA_027076245.1 Gammaproteobacteria bacterium | reverse complement strand
TAAGGCCATTATCTGGTATTATCAGCAACTGCTGGCCTATCCTCAACAGGACGAAATACTGGCCGGCGATATAACCTATGCCCAACTGGCGGAACGTCTGCGCCGGGGTGTCTTTACGCCCCCGCTGAACAATCCTGATTATGCACTGAGTCAGTATACCCTGTATGACAACAGCAACCAGCCTGCAGATGAAGCGCATTATTATTATACTATCCGGCTGTTACAGTTTGACCAGATAAAAGTACAGCAGGCAGAAGATAAAGACCGGTATTTACCGTCTCTGATAACACCGGATAATGATAATATAGTGTATTCCTGGCATCATCCGGTGTTTCGGAATTACATATAAATACCATACAGACAGAACATACAAATACAAAATACAAAACCATACAGAGAACAATAACCATGCATTTACTGACCCGTATCTACTGCTTTTTTACAGCTCTTTTGCTGTCCTGTACTGCTCTGGCAGACAGCGGTTATTTTGACCCGATAAGTCAGGACAAACAGGCTGTGCTTGAGCAGATATTTGCAGAAACCGGTGTACCTTTAAGCAAGGTGACGCTGTATAAGGTGGTTTCTGATTTAAAAGAGGATGAAGATTACTTAAGAGCAATAATAAAAATACGGAAAAAAGCAGGTGATAAATATATCTGGTCAGATGATGAAGAAAGGGAAAAAAAATATCAAACCATTAATAGTGGTCCAAGAGAAGTTCCTGCTGTAATTATTGATGAAAATGGCAACATTATATCATTAGTTTTTTTTAATATGAAAAAAATATTTGAGGGTACACAGCTATTAACTCATTTTAAACATTTAAAAGCTATTAGCTTTTTTTTCAAAAGATTCTGCAATGAACAATCAGTTAAAAATCTACCTGAGTTAGAAAATTTAAAATACGCATTCTTCTCCTGCAAAAAAAATACAACTTTTCCAGACCTGAGAAAATTTGCCCACCTAACCAACCTGTCAGTTATTAACTCTGACCTAAGCAATGCATCAATACCCGTTAATAACAAAATAAAGATAGCCTACATAGAGCCCGGTAAAGGTCTGAAAAACCTGAATCAAATAAAAAACCTTACCCGGGTAGAAGACCTGTCCATTATTATGCGCAGTGTAAAACCCGAACAGGAAACCATTACCAATTTAAACTGGCTGGCACAACTGCCGCAACTCAAAAAACTCAGGCTGATGCTCTACAGACAACCGGTTAAAGACCTGTCGTTTCTAAAATCACTGAAAAACCTTAAATCCCTGTATATATCATCCAGACAGGCAGAACACATTCCTCTGGGTGAATTGACGCAACTGGAAAGCCTAAAACTGGTGGATGTTCCGGCCACCAGCCTGCCGGGTCTGGAAAATTTGCGGCATCTTAAAACCCTGGATATATTTGCTCACAAAATTACAGAGCTGCCAGGGCTTGATAAGTTAACGCAGCTTGAAAGCATTAAACTGCAAATGCATAAACTGTATAAACTGCCCTCATTAAAAAACCTGGAGAAACTTAAAACATTAAAGATATATGAAACCAGACTGGGCAGGCTGGATTTTTTACAAAATTCAACTTCACTGGAAGTGCTGGAAATATCATTTTCACCCATATATTCCATGAAGCCTGTTACTCTCCTGAATAACTTAAAAACACTTGAATTAATGAACACCCAGGTTACAAAAATTGAAGGACTTGAAAACAAAAAAGCACTGGAGACACTTTTAATAACGGAGGCTACTCTTTCATCTATGGATAGGTTAAAGACATTGGAATCATTAACTCTGCTTAACTTGAATGGCACAAAAATAAGCCAGTTGTCAGGTGTTGATAAATTAAAAAAACTTAAAAGCTTTTTTGTTCCTGAATTCAGAAAAACTCCTGAAAACCTTCAATATTTAAAAAAACTTGAAAAAAATGGGGTTTTACTTATTTTTTAAAAAAACAATGATGGTAAGAGTGTTTCTTCCCTGCAATACAAAATGCGATTGCCAAACTGATGTATACGGAGGCAGCCGGTAAAAGCGCACTGCTGGAAGGCGTCTCATGGTTTTCCGTCTGGGGTGCCCGTCTCTTGCGTGTGGGTGGTCTCTGGGGGGTAGTCATTACCCTTGCCTGGGAAGGGACAGTGGGTATTTTACAGGCCGTTCAAAACTATCAGCATAAAATTGCCAAACTGATGAGTCAGGAAGGGGAGCAGGTCAGACAGTACTTTGAAAACAATAAAGGCATTTACCATAAAATTCTGCAAAGCCCACAGTGGAAGGCCTTTTATGACCAGTCTTCCTATGACCTGCTGGAGGGGCTGGGACAGAATAAGGGCAGCATTGCCTGGGGTAAACTTAACTGGCGTTAGACACCAGATGTCTATAAATACAATATTAATAGTTAATCAATGTATAATTCGATTTTGTTTTGTAAGTCTAATTTGCCTGGCTGATATACCTAAAGGAAAAATATGTCTGTAGATAATATTCGCATTATTATGCTTAATACCTCCCACCCGGGCAATATAGGCGCGGCTGCCCGGGTGATGAAAAACATGGGGCTGGAGCATTTATATCTGGTGCAGCCGAAGCGTTTTCCCGATCCGGAAGCGACGGCTATGGCTTCCGGTGCAGATGATCTTCTGACCAGGGCGGTAGTTTGTGACAGTCTGGAACAGGCACTGGAAGGTTGTCATCTGGTGCTGGGCTCAACGGCCAGAGAGCGTAAAATTCAGCATGAATTTACTGATGCCCGTCAGGCTGCACAGCAGGCAATGACGGAAGCCAGTAATCATCAGGTGGCACTGGTATTCGGGCGTGAACGTACCGGAATGACCAATGAAGAAATTGGCCTGTGTCATAAATTAATTATTATACCCACCAATCCCCGGTACAGCTCTTTGAATGTGGCTTCTGCCATACAAATTGTAACTTATGAGCTGATGATGACGGCTCATCTGAGCAGGAATGAGCTTGCAGAAAGTATTCAGCCGGTGGACTATGCGGCCAGTGATGCCGTGGAAGGTTTTTACCGGCATTTAGAAGAAACTCTGATTGAAATTGATTTTTTAAATCCTGAGCAATCACCTCAGTTAATGCCCAAACTGCGTCAGCTGTATAACCGCTCACGACTCAGACAGGAAGAGCTGAATATTCTGCGTGGAATTTTAACCCAGACTCAAAAGTCCATACGTTATAAGCAGAATTGACTTATATCAGTATCGGCCTTATATCTATTTGAGAGTTGAGGCAATTCCTAGTAAAATGCACGGTCTTTTCCCGTAAGGTCAGGGAACCCGGTGATGATTGATAGCAAACTGAACGAGAGTGGTTGTTAGAATGTTCGAGCATTTGAAAGAAGACATACAATGCGTTTTTGAACGTGATCCGGCAGCACGTAACTATTTTGAGGTACTGAGCACCTATCCGGGTGTGCATGCCATGATTTTCTATCGACTCAATCATCGTTTATGGAACTGGAATCTGCGCTGGCTGGCGCGTTTTTTTTCTGCTACGGCTCGTCTGCTGACCGGCATTGAAATCCATCCCGGTGCCACTATTGGCCGACGCTTTTTTATTGATCACGGCATGGGTGTGGTGATCGGAGAAACTACGGTTATTGGAGATGACTGCACCCTTTATCATGGTGTAACCCTGGGGGGAACCTCATGGGATAAGGGCAAGCGTCATCCAACCCTGGGTAATGATGTAGTGGTAGGAGCCGGTGCCAAAGTGCTGGGGCCAATTACCCTGTCAGACGGTGCGCGGGTCGGTTCCAATGCGGTAGTGGTTAAGGATGTACCCTGTGGTTGTACCGTAGTAGGTATTCCAGGTCGGCTTATTTCCTCTAAAAAGAAAGAACAACCGGCTCAGGATGATCCTGATGCCAGAAAACGCGAACATATGGCGAAAAAAATTGGCTTTGATGCCTATGGTACGTCCAGTGACATGCCCGATCCCGTGGCTCATGCCATTAACTGTGTACTGGATCATATGCACAAGGTGGATGATAAGCTGGAAAAAATGTGTACCGCCATTCGTTCTATCGATGCCGAATTCCCGGATATCAAGATCCCGGAAACCCATATATGTGAAATAACCCCGCTGGATGAACACCCGGATTCCTGTCCGGCCCAGGATTTCTGCGGTAATGCTCCGGGCAATAAAGATGAAGATGTGCATGTCGTTCAACTGGATAAGTCCATTAAACTGAATAAAAAGGCAGATAAGAAGGATTCCGGAAAAATTGAAAAATAACGATACATAAGCAATCAGCAAAATATACTTGACTAAAATGCTTGGTTTTTTTAAGATAGCGCCATAATATCTTAAAACAGGAATGAATCAATGAGATTGACCACTAAAGGGCGCTATGCAGTAACAGCAATGTTGGATTTGGCAATCCACTATGAATTAGGGCCAATCACTCTTGCTGGTATTTCACAAAGACAGGAAATTTCACTTTCTTATCTGGAACAGTTGTTTTCCAAGTTAAGAAAAAACGGTCTGGTTGACAGCGCACGCGGCCCGGGAGGCGGCTATCGCCTGAGCCGTGAAGCCGAAGACATTGCCATTGCGGAAATTATTGCCGCTGTGGATGAAACGGTTGATGCGACGCGCTGTAAGCGTAAAGGTAATTGTCAGCATGAAGAACGCTGCCTGACTCATGAACTCTGGTGTGATCTGAGTGACCAGATTTTTGAATTTTTATCTGCCATTACCCTGGGCAGCCTGGTAGAAAAGCAGGAAGTGCAGGAAGTGGCAAGACGTCAGGACAGTGCATTGCCCCTTGGCAGTCAACGGGTTGACTTTAAAGAGAAACATATTGCTTAAAATTTTTAGTTAACTTTTTTACTTTTATTTTTTAATTTTGCGGGACAGGAATTTTTAATGAGTTCACCGATATATCTGGATTATTCAGCAACAACACCAGTGGATAAGCGCGTCGCTGATAAAATGTGCCACTATCTTACAATGGACGGGAATTTCGGTAATCCGGCTTCCCGCTCGCATAAATACGGCTGGGATGCAGAAGCGGCTGTAGAAGAAGCGCGTGCCCATGTGGCAGCACTCATTAATGCCGATCCTAAGGAAATAGTCTGGACTTCCGGTGCCACTGAATCGGATAACCTGGCTCTTAAAGGGGCTGCGCATTTTTATTCCAAACGCGGCAAGCATATTATTACCTCCAAAACCGAACATAAGGCGGTACTGGATACCTGCCGTCAGCTGGAGCGTGAGGGTTACGAAGTGACTTATCTGGATCCGGAGCCTGACGGCCTGATTGATCTGGAAAAACTCAAAGCAGCCTTTCGTGATGACACCATTCTGGTTTCCATTATGCATGTCAACAATGAAATTGGTGTGATTCAGGACATAGCCGCTATAGGTGAGATGTGCCGTTCACGCAAGGTTATTTTCCATGTGGATGCGGCTCAGAGTGCGGGTAAAACCGAAATTGATCTGCAGAAAATGAAAGTGGATTTAATGTCCTTTTCTGCCCATAAGGTTTATGGTCCTAAAGGGGTTGGTGCTCTGTATGTGCGTCGTAAACCCAGAGTAAGAATTGAAGCCCAGATGCACGGCGGCGGACATGAACGCGGTATGCGTTCCGGTACCCTGGCCACGCATCAGATTGTCGGTATGGGTGAAGCTTTCCGTATTGCAAAAGAAGAAATGGCTGATGAAATCAAGCGTATTACCGCTCTGAGAGATCGCATGCTCAAAGGTTTTGAAGGCATGGAAGAGCTGTACGTGAATGGCGATCTGGAACACCGTGTTCCGCATAACCTGAACCTGAGTTTTAATTATGTAGAGGGTGAGTCTCTGCTGATGGCCATTGATGACCTGGCGGTGTCCTCCGGTTCGGCCTGTACTTCAGCCAGCCTGGA
>JALTKC010000189.1 GCA_027076245.1 Gammaproteobacteria bacterium | reverse complement strand
ACTGAATATTAAAATTAAGCATGCGTTTTTTCTGATTACCTGGCACCCTGAAACATTACAGGCCGCTCATACAGATTCAGACGATCCATTAAAAGGACTTAAGGAACTGATTAAAGCTCTGCAACAATTTCCGGATTATCAGATTATTTTTACCAAAGCCAATTGCGACAGTGGCGGACAGGCGATTAATCGCTATCTGGAAAAATTATCTGAACAGCATGCGGACTATTACCTGTTCTCATCTTTAGGTATACAAAATTATACCAGCCTGGTCAAACTCAGCCATGCGGTTATCGGTAATTCTTCCAGCGCCTTACTTGAAGTAGCCTCTTTAAGAAAACCGGCGGTTAATATTGGTCACAGACAGGATGGACGATATAAACCGGAGTCGGTTATTAATTGTGAAGCAGACAGTAAAAGTATTACCCAGGCCATCAATCGGGCATTGTCGGATGCTCACAGGCAAACCTGTAAAAACATGAGTCTCCCGTATGGTGAGGGCAATACCAATCAGAAAATTACTCAGGTATTAGCTGAAATTGAACTGAACAATATTATGTATAAACCTTTTTACAACCCCGGGGCAGACTGTAGCTAATGGAACAAGGCACTTATATCATTGCAGAGGCCGGAGTTAACCATAATGGCTCCATTGATACCGCATTTGAAATGATTGATGCAGCAGTTGGAGCGGGTGTTGATGCCATTAAATTCCAGTCATTTAACTCAAAACTTCTGGTTACTGAAAATGCTCAACAGGCTGATTATCAGAAAAAAAATAATAAGGCCCAATCACAGCTTGAAATGTTACAGGCTCTGGAACTTAATGAAGAAGAACAGAAACAACTGTATCAGTACTGTAAGAAATCCGGCATTGATTTTCTGTCCTCACCCTTTGATATGAAAAGTTGTCAGTTCCTTATTGAAGATCTGGGGTTAACCACAATTAAAACCGGTTCAGGAGAACTGTGCAATGTACAGATGCTGTATTATATTGCTCAAAAGGACTGCAATATTATTTTATCTACCGGCTTAAGCACGATTAAAGACATAGAAAATGCCCTCTCAATACTGGCTTACGGATACCAGTTCAAACAACCTCCCGGTAATTCTAAAGACTATATAAATTACTATAAAAACAAAGACGCATATAATGCATTACAGGAACATGTCACTATTTTACATTGTACAACAGAATATCCATGCCCCTATGGCGATGTTAATTTAAATGTTCTTAAAACCTTATCGGATAAATTTAAATTACCCTGTGGTTATTCCGATCATACTCATGGCATTCATATTTCACTGGC
>JALTKC010000188.1 GCA_027076245.1 Gammaproteobacteria bacterium | reverse complement strand
GTGTGGAGCTGGATAATCACCGGGTGCACCTGTTAAGCCTGCGCTTTAATTATGACGGCCATATTATTCAGCCCGATCATTTCTCCCACAGCTTTGGTATTCTTGAGCAGCAGCGGCGTTTTATTATTGAGCGGGATCCGGACTTTGAACAGCAATGCCTGGCCCTGTTAAAAGACTGTGAATTTAGACCTGCCGAAAAGGCAGGTCTGAAAAATTTTAATCATCTGGATATGCTTATGCTGGCAGACTCATTAAATGACTCGGTCTGGTTGTGGGATGAATTTCAGCAACAGACCATGCCCCTGCTCAGAGAACAGGGCTGGCAGTTTGAAGTGGATGACAGCTTTTACCTGCAGGTTGATGGTGGAGTTGCTGGTGGAAGAAAAAGATCCACAGCAGTTACGCCGCAAAATACTGGCCCGTGAACAGGTTATTTTACCTGTTGTTGATAAAAATAACCGGCCCCGTTGGTTTAAACTGCCGGCTCAGAGAGTGATGGGGATTTATGATACCCTGGTAGAATTATATGATTCTCAGGCATTGAATACCTCAGGTAAACTGGTACTGAATCGTCAGCAGGGTATGCAGTTTGCGGAGCTGCTTAATGATCCGGCGATGCAGTGGAAAGGGGCGGCTGAATTACAGGAACTAAGCAAAAAACTGCAGAAATTTAAAGGCATTGAGACGATAACCGCACCGGAAGGTATAAAGACTGAGCTGCGTGATTATCAGCTGCATGGCCTTGCCTGGCTGAATTTTTTATATGAATACCAGTTTAACGGTATTCTGGCTGATGATATGGGGCTGGGTAAAACGGTACAGACTCTGGCCTGGCTGCTGTATCTTAAACAGCAGCAGAAAACCGATCAGCCCAATTTACCTGCCCTGGTAGTAGCACCTACCAGCCTGATGGGTAACTGGAAACGTGAGGCTGAGCGTTTTGTACCGCAGCTTAAGGTGCTGGTTTTACATGGACCTTTGCGGCATGAGAATTTTGAACATATTAGCCAATACGATATCATCCTGACCACTTATTCTCTGGTGCTGCGAGATAAGGATATTCATCTGGAACAGTATTATCATTATGTTATCCTGGATGAATCGCAGAATATTAAAAACGCCCGCTCCAAAACTTCCCAGATTATTTTTCAGCTAAAATCAGACCATCGCCTGTGTCTGACCGGCACACCTATGGAAAATCATCTGGGTGAATTATGGTCCCTGTTTCATTTTCTGATGCCCGGTTTTCTGGGTACTCAGGAACGTTTTACCCGGTTGTTTCGCAGTCCCATAGAAAAACAGGGGGACACCG
>JALTKC010000187.1 GCA_027076245.1 Gammaproteobacteria bacterium | reverse complement strand
CAGATGGTCAGTCCGCAGGCGGTACTGGCCATCATAAAGGCAAAAACGGACAGCGGGATAGATTTAACTCAGTTAACCGATATTGCTGTACTGGCAGTTACCGGTGCTACCGCCATATCTGCCGTATTTGTCAGCATTCTGCTGCTGGTCTTTGTTATGCGATCCTGCAATAAAAAAGAACAGCAATATCTTGAAATTATTGCTGCCCTGGAAAAATCTGTGCAGGATAAACAGTAATTATAACTGTATTGTTATGCAGCTATTTAAGGCCTAATACCCGTTCCAGTTCTACAAAGGTCTGGGCGACTTCGGTTGTATCAATCTGGATGCCAAGCATTTTACTCAGTTGTGAGGTGGAAAAAATGCCGCGTATGTATGGGGTGTCTTCATAGCCCTTATCAACCACCAGAGCATGTTGCCGGTTCAGCTTTTTCAGGGTCATGGCTATATCACCCACTTTGGCTCGTTCTACCACAGACCAGTCTATGGCATCCAGTTGTGCTGAGCGGGTCATGATGTCCCCTACTGTAATTTCAGAGCGTTGTACACCATTATGCTGTTGAAACAGAATCGGGCGTTCACCCTGTAAATCACTATAGGTGATCAGCCCTGCAAGCTGTTCATTGGGGTCGGTAACAAACAGCAGTTTAACTTTGGTTTTTATCATCCTGTCCGTAGCATCACTCAGAGAGCTGGAAGGTGAGATAGTAATGGCCGCTACGGATTTTAAATCGGTCATTACTTTTGTGGCCGGATCTTCCAGTGAAACTTCACCTTTAGGAAAAAAATTAGGCTCGCATAAGACAGAGGCAGACTGAAGCGGTTTTATTTCGAGTTCCTGGTAATTGCTGGGCATAATACATCTCCATTATATTTCCGGTATCCAGATTCAGGCTGAACCTTTGCAGGAATAAAGGGCATACGGTAACTGATAATTAAAATGTAGTCACAAATTTAGTTAAAAACAATAGGCAGGGGAGAAAAACAATTGCTGATATTTTTCTGGCGGGGAAATAAATCAGTACAGATAAATGTTACCCTGCTTCTGGAAGCCGGTTTAAAGGTTCCAGCAGCAGGATAATTGATAGTTATAGTGCCATTTCCTTAAGCTTCTTTAAGGGTCTTACTTTTACAACTGTGGTGGCTTTTTTGGCTTTGAACATCATTTCTTCACCGGTAAAAGGATTAATACCTTTTCTTGCCTTAACAGCAGGTTTTTTAACCGTAACAATTTTCAGCAGGCCGGGCAGCAGGAATTCACCGCAGGCACGCTTTTTAATATGACGTTCAATCAGGGCATCCAGCTCATCCATTAC
>JALTKC010000186.1 GCA_027076245.1 Gammaproteobacteria bacterium | reverse complement strand
TAATCGGCAAGGCTCATTATCCGGATATTTTTTATCAGGGACCGCCACGGCTCAATACTATGGCCGCCATGTTAAATACTCTGATCCTGATCACCGGCAGCTTTGGCGTTGCCCGGGCTGTGGCAGCCATCAGCCGGGATGACCGCCGCTCAGCTAAACGGTTTTTATGGCTGACTTTTTTTATGGGCGCCGCTTATTGTGTGATTAAACTCTGGGAATATGAGTGGAATGTTGCCTCGGGTTTTGACTCCTCAACCAATTATTTTTTTGGCATTTACTATTACCTGACCTTTAACCACTTTGTGCATGTTTTAATGGGAATGAGCGTTATTTTATGGGTAACCATTGGCCTGCATCTGGGGCATTACAGCTCCCGCCACCATGCCACACTGGAAAGTGCCGGGCTGTACTGGCATATGATTGATCTGGTCTGGCTGGTTATTTTTCCACTGCTGTATGTTTTACGCTGAATTGTACTTTGTAACATTTTGTTTATGAGTTTGAATTTATGACATTATTTAACATTTTGTTTAAAAAATTAAATCATCTGAATAAAGACCAGCGGATCAATTTTTTCTGGATAATCCTGCTATTACTTACCCTGCTGACCACATTTATCGCTGAATCAGCCACACCCAGTGACTTCATTGTGCTGGTTGTCTGTCTGACTATTGCCATTAAAGGCCGTTTTGTTATGGATGAAATGATGGGATTAAAGGAAGCTATCCCGGCTATACGCTATACTATTTACTCATACTTTATTTTATTGCCGGCATTTATTGCCCTGAGTGTGATTTTTCCTGAACTTCTGGCCAGTATCACAACGATTAATAACTGATTTACCGGCAAAAGCAGACGGAATATTCTCCCTTCGGAGTGCATAATAAATATATTAATCAGAGAAAACAGATGAGTAAAACAGATCCCAGAGACCCCTCTTTTATCCCTTTAAAAGAAGACACTCTCAACCGCGAAACCTGGCGGGTATTTCAGATCATGGCCGAATTTGTGGACGGTTTTGAACAATTATCCCACATCAAGCCGTCAGTCAGTATTTTTGGTTCTGCCAGAACCCCGGAAGATCATCCTGACTACCGCTTAACAGAGGAAATTGCCGAGCTGTTATCCAATTCCGGCTTTTCCATAGTCAGCGGCGGCGGTCCCGGCATCATGGAAGCAGCCAATAAGGGCGGTCACAGGGGCAAATCCCAGAGTATCGGCCTGAATATTGAACTGCCAAGAGAACAGCACAGCAATCCCTATCAGGATATATCTCTTTCTTTCAAGCATTTTTTTTCCCGTAAGGTCATGTTTGTCAAATATGCGACGGCTTACGTTGTTATGCCCGGTGGTTTTGGTACACTAGACGAGTTTGCAGAAATACTGACTTTGATTCAAACGGGCAAAACCCGGAAAATTCCCATTATCCTGGTTGGCAGTCAGTTCTGGTCCGGTTTATTACAGTGGTTTGAACAGACCATGGTGCCTGCCGGAACCATTGAAGAAGAAGATCTGCAGTTAATGCAGATTATTGATGAACCCAAAGCCATTGTTGAAGCTATTTTTGCCCATTATGAGCATCGCTGCTTCGGCCCCTCTGCAGAAGAACATGAGCAAATGCTGGATCTTTAGCTATTAAGATTACAGTCTGCTCAGTCCCCTTTTTACGAAGGTGGAAATAAAAACCATAACAGGAATAGTATTTCAGGAAATAAAATGAACAAAAAACTGGCTTCCCACTCCTTTTCAATTATTTTAGTCACCTTAGGTCTAAGCCTGAGCACTGGTCTTTTTGCTGAGGAACAGGGAGAACAAAAACGCAAACCCGATGAAGACAAGGTCAATCCGCTGGAAAATGTGGATATTAATATTATTAAACGGGATGACAAAACCATTGAAACTCACAGTGTTAATGGAGTGGTATATAAGGTCAAGGTAATACCAAAAAACGGCCCGGTTTATTACCTGTATGATACCGACGGTGACGGCTCACTGGAAACCCGCTCAAACCGGGAAATCAGTGAAACCACCGTACAGCAGTGGAAAATATTTCAATGGTAGAAATCAGGTAACATTACTTACGGATAAAACCTGGAGGCGCTTTCTTCCAGGGAAATCCATTGACCGCCATTTTATAAGCATAATCATACAGATCAGTCATATAGACCGGGTCAAAACCTTCTTTTGGTTTTTCGGTAAAGTCTGCCGGAATATAGGCCAGATTGAAATCATTGCCGTCACGTTCACATAAGGCATAAATCTGATACAAATCGCCCACACCCTGAGTTCTGATTAAAGAATCAATAGAGCGGGAGGCAATAGGCATTACATTGGGAATGACCCCGTTATAGTCCGGATCCACAAATGAGTTGCGAATAATATAGACTTTGGGTTTGCCTTTAACCTTTAGTTTTTTAGTTATCTGCTTCCAGTTCACTGCCGCCGGATAAACAAATACCTGGGAACCGGTTCCGCCGTCCACATGCATTTCATCATAGGTTTTACCATCCGCTTCTACTTTAAACAGCACCGGAGGAAAAGCCACTGGAATGGCGGCTGAGGCTCTTAGTACTTCCCGGATCAGATCAGCCTTTTCAGGATAATCGCTATTGGCAATGGCACCAATATTCCAGATAACTGCTCGTCCTGCATCAAGATTAACCGTCCCGACAAACAGACGGCGTCCCTTGTTATATTCACGTCCAATAGCCGCAATGACATCATCGGTAATATATTTTCGGATAAGATTTTTTAAAGGTGTAGTATCGGCCATGGAATCACCCAGCATACCGGACAGTAGATTGCGCTCTACTGCAATATCCGAAGTTTTGGTCTGGGTATAGACTCTTTTCAGCTCATCATCATAGTCACTACCCAGAAAAGCAAAAGGTGCACTTAAAGCACCGGTACTGACCCCTGTAACCATGGTAAACTGAGGCCGATCGCCATGTTCTGTCCAGCCGGCCAGTAATCCGGCACCAAAGGCGCCATTAGCACCGCCTCCGGAGATGGCCAGATAATTATGTTCGGTATTATAAATTGCAGAAAAATGCTCACGCAGTTCTTCATCCGTCATATTCTCAAACTTATGGATGGAAAAGGTAGGCCATTCATCTGCCCAGAAGCGTGCATCCGGAATACCCGGTATAGCGGCCTGTTTCAGCAAATCCACTGGTATAGGCGTGCGTTCGGGCGTCATGGAACAGCCTGACAGAACAATAATCAGGCTGGATAATATTATTAAAATTCGTGCTTTATTAATCATAATCATTTTATACTGTAAAAAAAATCAGTTTAACATAACAGGCCTGCAAATTATGCAACTGTTTCAACAATTAAATTCATCGATTCAGTGAATTTTTTCAGGTTATTTCAGGATTAGTACAACAAATTCCGGAGCTTTTTGAACTTTACAGATGTCCGTTTATACCTTTATCAGTGCAACTGAAGCAGCACGGCTTCTGGCCGATTTCCCGATCCCTGAACCCCATCGGTTTCAACTTAGACCGATACAAAATGGTATTGAAAACAGTAATTATTTTCTGCAGGCCGGTAAAGACACTTATATTTTAACCATTTATGAACATTTCAGCAGCCGTGATATTAACTGGTATTTGCACTTGCTGGATTTTCTCAGGCAGAACACCCTGTTCGTACCTCGGGCTCTGACAGATAAAAACGGCCAGCGACTGTGTTACTGGCAGACAAAACCTGTAGCTGTTTTTGAACAACTGCCGGGTCAGCATATTGAACAGCCAACGCCTGAACACTGCCAGCAGATAGGTGAATTTTTAGCCAGGCTGCACTTATATACCCGGGACTACCCGCAAACCAGAACCAACTCCTGGGATACTCAAGGGCTGTTGTCCACCGCCAGGCAACTGCTGGCTGAAAACATACTCAGCATAGAAGACAAACACTTATTAACTCTGGAGCTTGAGCAACTGAGGCCAGATAGCCATCATAATCTGCCTCAGGGGATTATTCATGCCGATCTGTTCCGGGATAATGCCCTGTTTCTGGAAAACCGTCTTAGCGGGGTACTGGATTTTTATTCCGCCTGCAGCGGGCCGCTACTGTTTGATCTGGCTACAGTGGTCAATGACTGGTGCCTTGAGGACTGTTTTGAAGACAGGTATAAACTGAACCCGCACAAGGTCAGAGCCGTACTGCAGGCCTATCAGAAGCTTCGCCCTATGACCAATGAGGAACACCGGCAATGGCCGGCCATGCTGCGCTTTACCGTCCTGCGTTTCTGGATATCCCGCCTGCTGCATCAAAATCGGGATAAGCATAATAACAACAGTCCTCAAAATTCAGGGCAATTGATTCAGGATAAGGATCCGGATGTGTTAAAATACCTGCTGCTTTATCATCGAGATAAACAACGGAATAAATAACGGGATCAATAATAAGCACATCAGATACTGGAATAATATGCCTTCTGAACCCTCTAAACACTCTGCCTCAACGCTCGTTTCAGGCACACTTGCAAGCGCCGGATTTCTGGAGCAGATCGCTGTGCGCAGCGGCAAGCTGATTGCCTGGCTGACGGTATTAATGGTTTTTACTACATTTTTTATTGTGGTACTGCGATACGGCTTTGGTATCGGCTGGATTGCCATGCAGGAGTCGGTTATCTATATGCATGCTCTGGTGTTCCTGATCGGCATTCCCTATACCTTAAAATACGACGGTCATGTACGGGTGGATATTTTCTACAGTAAAATGTCGGAGCGAAGCAAAACCTGGGTTAATTTACTGGGCACCCTGTTTTTATTATTGCCTGTTACCGGTTTTATTGCCTGGATCAGCTGGGATTATGTACTGGCCTCCTGGAACATGCACGAAGAATCCGGCGAGGCCGGCGGCCTGCCGGGGATATATCTGCTTAAAGCCACTATTTTACTGATGACTGCACTGTTATTTATCCAGGGAATGAGCCAACTGCTGCTTAATATTGCCAGACTGCTGTCTCCTCAGCTTATGGATAATAATAACCCAGATACTCAGGGCGGTAATGTCTGATGATAGAAACTCTGATGCCCCTGCTGCTGTTTATCAGCGTCTGTATAGTGCTATTATTCGGTTACCCAGTTGCCCTTTCTCTGGGCGGAACCGCTCTGCTGTTCGCCTTAATCGGTCTGCTCAACCATACCTTTGACCCGATTTTTCTGCAGGCACTGCCCAATCGTATCTTTGGTATTATGACCAATCAAACCCTGGTGGCTGTGCCGCTGTTTGTATTTATGGGGGTTATGCTGGAACGTTCCAGAGTCGCCGAAGAATTACTGGGCACTATGGCAGATCTATTCGGCTCCCTGCGCGGCGGGCTGGGAATTTCCGTGGTACTGGTCGGTATGCTGCTGGCCGCCAGTACCGGTATTGTCGGCGCCACTGTGGTTACCATGGGACTGCTGTCTCTGCCTATTATGCTTAAACGAGGCTATCATCCCAGCATTGCTACCGGTACTATCTGTGCCTCAGGCACTCTGGGGCAAATTATCCCCCCTTCCATTATTCTGATCTTACTGGGTGATGTCCTGTCTTCCGCCTATCAGCAGGCACAGTTAAACATGGGTATTTTCAGCCCTGAAACCCTGTCCGTCGGAGACTTGTTTGTGGGCGCACTGATCCCCGGGTTGATCCTGGTAGCTGCCTATATTCTCTACCTTATTATTGTGGGTCTGAGCAGTGAAAAACTGATACCCAAAGTGGTTAAAGAAACCACTGAAGACAACCATTTACAGGCTGAATCCATTTTACTGCGCAGTTTAAAAGCTTTAATCCCACCTCTGCTACTGATTGTCGCCGTACTGGGTTCTATCCTTACCGGTGCAGCAACCCCTACCGAAGCCGCTGCTGTGGGTGCTGTGGGCGCTCTGCTGCTGGCGGTATTTAAAAAACAGCTTAATCTGCCGGTATTAAAAGACGTGATGTATTCGACCACTCAGGTTACCAGTATGATTTTCTTTATCTTTATTGGTGCGGCTATTTTTTCCCTGACCTTTCGTGGTTTCGGGGGTGATGAAATTATTGAAGAGTTTTTAACCAGTATTGCTGAAAATACTACGGATAACTGGCTGCTTCAGGCACTTCCCGATGGTGCCTTCGGACCGCTGCTGATAGTTATGCTGGTGATGTTTTTACTGGGCTTTATCCTGGATTTTATTGAAATTACTTTTGTAGTAGTGCCGATTATTGCACCGGTATTACTAACCCTGGGTGTGGATCCGATCTGGCTGGGGATTATGATTGCCATAAATCTGCAAACCTCCTTTTTAACACCGCCCTTTGGGTTTGCCCTGTTTTATTTACGCGGCGTAGCGCCGCCATCGGTAAAAACAACGGACATTTATAAGGGTGTAGCTCCCTTTATTCTGATACAGGTAGCCATGATGTTTGCTCTGGCGTACTGGCCGCAACTGGCGACATGGCTGCCTGAGCAGGTTTTTAAATAAAGAAACTTTAGAATAGATGTGTGCTGCTCTGCATTTATCAGGCAGCCCTGGGCAAAACCGTTTCCAGTGTAACTGCAGGAGCATTACGGCGGAAAAGACGCCCCAGTACCTGGTTCAACTTATTGTTTCGTTCAAGGGAAGGGATGACACTCTTCTGGCGGTATCCAACCTGTTTAAGAAACTGAAACAGCTCCTTATTATGTGGATCAATTTTCAGCCCCAGGATAATCGTGGCCAGGCCCTTCTGACGCTGCCCAAGATGCAGATGGGTAAATGCCAGAACTTTAAGGATAATAGTATCCGCGGGATTTATACGATGAGCTTCTTCAATAACAGAGATCCGTTCCTTCATACCGCCCATCACTTCACATAAACCCAGATAAGCCATACAGCGGGCTTTTGCAGCAGTATCCTGTTTATGCTTGTTCATGGCTACTCGAAAATAAAAAACCGCTTTGGAGTAATCAGATAATTTAAGAGCATTAATACCCTGAGAAAATTCCTTTACCAGTCGGATATTGGTTTCCATTTCTATGTCCTTGTCGCTGTTATAATAATTCTAGCACATTATTTACAATTACCAATAATCTGAGACAGGAAAAACTGTGTTAAGATTTAAGAATAAGCCATTTAACAGGGAACAATTTGAATGAAAACTTTACATTTTTTATTATTATCTCTGTTTATAACCTTCTCTTTTCCCATACAGGCGGAGCCAATACGCGGTATGTATTCCTATATGGCTGATGCCGGCCTGTTCCTGGACTGCCGGCGGGAACAGCGTTTCCCAGTGGCCACTGAAGCAAATAATGCCGCTCTGGAACGTGCTTATCTTCAACATCGTTACCTGCCGGGTAAGTCTTTACTGGTGGAAGTAGAAGGTCATTTTGAGCCGCGCCCGAAAATGGAGGGGGAAGGTATGCAGAAAAACCTGATTGTGGATCGGTTTGTCAGTATCCATGAACAGGAAACCTGTGCCGGTAAAGTACCGCCTTCACCACTTAAAAATACTTACTGGAAACTGGTAGAACTGGAAGGCCAGCATCTGAGTGATAATCCGCTCTGGCGGGCAGGTCAGCAGCAAGGTGGTTCCAGTGAAAGAGAGCTGCATTTTATAATAAAGGCGGACAGCAATACATTAAAAGGCTTTGGCGGCTGTAATGATTTTTCCGGCCCTGTTGCCGCTGATAATTCCAGGATAAGCATGGGCCCCTTTCGCAGTACCCGCAAAGCCTGCCCTAATCTCAAAATTGAACAGAGCTTTATGGATATCATCAGCAAGGCAGAACACTATAAAATTAAAGGCGAAAGCCTTGAATTATTCAGTCAGGGCCAGTCGATTGCCAAATTTATTGCCATTTACTTTTAACCTAAATGAACGGACAGATATTAGTTAATCACTACAACCTGATTCTTACCATTGTCTTTTGCCTGATACAGGGCTTTATCAACCCGATTGACCAGGGTATTAATACTGTCATCAGGCTTAAATTCGGTTACACCAAAACTGGAAGTTATTGAAAGGCCTTGAGTAAAATTATACTCTGCAATGGTGCGGCGTAATTTTTCCGCCACCACTTCCGCTGATTGTGCATTACTCTGCTGACAGACAATCAGAAATTCCTCACCACCCCAGCGGCCGACAATATCGTTTTTCCGGGTGTGGTCTGACAGTATTTTTGCCATATCTATCAGTACACTGTCTCCAATATTATGGCCGTGTACATCATTCACCTGCTTGAAATTATCCACATCCAGCAAAATCAGGGAAAATGGTGTCTGATAGCGTTGAGCAAGGTTCCAGGCATTTTTAATACAGGTATCAATATAGCGACGGTTATATAAACGGGTCATGGGATCGGTTGTGGATAATAATTCCAGTTTTTTATTTAAAACCTGCAGATCCTGGTTATATTTGCTGACGATACGATAACGATAGAAAAAGAAAACCATAATAATGGCAATAATACCCAGAGTTTTAAAATAAATACTATAATCCACCTGTTCATTAACATTAATGGCCATCCATTCATTAACCACTTTCTGTCGGGTTTTCTCATCCATATTCGCTATAAGGATATTAAAAATATCCAGTAAGGGTTGCTCATTTTTACTGACACCAATAGACAATTTCCATTGCTTATCCAGCCGACCGGCGACTTTTAACAGACCGGTATAATTTTTCTGGATCTGATAAGCAATACTGTTTAAGTCCCCAATAAAGGCGTACAAGTCACCCTTGCTGACACGTTCCAGACCATCATCTACAGAGGCCACCGGAATCAGCTTAATCCCCGGATAATCTCTGGCCAGAATTTCTTCAAATGCATAGCCTTTTACAATACCGATTTTTTTATCCTTAATGGCATTTACATCATTGATAAAAAATTTGTCATTTGTGGTTGCAATGACCACAGGTAGCTTCAGGTATGGATGGGTAAAATCCAGATAACGACGGCGATCCGGAGTATCCATGGTAAGAGACAAAATATCACAGCGCCTCTGCTTAATGTATTCCAGAGATTGGCTCCAGTTTTTTGTGGGGATCAGAGTAATTGGAATATCCAGTTCCGACTCGAAAATGCGCATAAAATCAGCTGTCATACCCACATGCTGACCGTTGTAAATGGCTTCAAAGGGCATCCAGTTCGGATCAATACAGAGCTTAATCTTTTTTTTACTCTCCAGGTATTGACGCTGCATTTCTGTAAACAGTTCACCCTTTTTTACTGAGGTACAGTGTCGGTTATATACAAAATCATCTAAATTGACTGTTTTATTTTGTTTAACTTTTTGTTTAACCATTTGTTTAACTATGCCAGACTGGATAAAATCCCGGGCCATTTGTTTAACAATTTTACAATCAATACTGCCCACTGGATAAATATTGGGCAATACCAGACTTTTGATGATTTTTGCCTCATACTCCAGGCTGTCTCGGCTTTTATTCTGGCTATTGTACTTTGCCATAATGATATCAATGAGCTCATCACTATGACTTAAAGCATATTTCCAGCCCTTAATCGTAGCCCTGACAAAAGCCCGGGTTCTTCTGGGATTTTGCTGCAGTTGTTTCTGCGAGGTAAACAGGTTGATATCATAAAACTGGGAACCGTAGGAAGTCGGATTTAAAATAGTATATGGAATATTACGTTTATCCAGACGATAGGGTTCATTGGTAATAAAAGCCGTCATGGCATCCACTTGTCTGTTTATAAACAGTTCAAGATTATGGGTAGAAGGAAGAATGCCAAAGTCATTCTCTGTTATATTAAAACGGGACAACATCAGTGTGATACCGGAATTAAGCAGTTCCTCACGACTGCCCATAATGCGTTTGCCTTTCAACTCAATGGGTTTCGTAATCTCCTTTTGAGCCACCAGCACCAGAGCAGAATGCTTAAAAATATTAGCCAGAAAGACCACCGGTTTACCCTGTAAATAATCCACAATCAGGCTGGAATAACCGATACCATAGGTTTTATGGCCTGATAAAACCTCCTGGATAATATCCTTGCCCGATTGCACTTCATACAGCTCAACATCCAGACCTTCTGCCCTGTAGAAACCTTTTTCTATGGCCGCATAAAATCCGGCATATTCGAACTGATGTTTCCATTGCAACTGCAAAGACACTTTTTCAAGGGCATAGCACTGCGCGGAGGTAAAGAGCAGTAAAAAACAGGATATTAAGAATGAATATTTCAAAAGTATCTTACGCTGTTTGAAGATAGTTTAAGTCTAGGATTGAGGGTGAGATTTGTCCAGTTGAATGATCTTTTATACAGAAAAAATCAGGGTCTGTGAAACACAGGTTTGGGATCACGCAGCATCACAGCAGGCTCAGAGAAACTGGTAAAGCGCTCCATAAAATCAATGGTTTCCAGCATGGGGGTACCCCGAAAAAACCGGGTCATAGGTACGTCTGCCCAGAGACGGTCAGCCCAGAGAAAACTCTCATAAGGTGTATCACCAATTCCATCATGGTTCCGGTCAAAACCTTCATAACGATCCCAGTAGTTACCCTGCCACCGGTTATAAAAGGAGGCTTCAGGAATACTGGCCTGAACATCCAGAATATTAGCAATAAACTGATTCTTTTCTAATATATGCCCGCCCCGTTCACCATAAAAATACAGGGCAATATCATTGTATAAAAACTGGTTGTTTTTCATGGTAATAATATTTTCCGGGTCCAGCGGTGCATTAGCACTCATACCGATAGCACAATGCAGGATTTTATTATCCAGAATCTGAATATTATTACTTTCCTTAAACGCCATGGCTGAACCGGCAAAACTTCTTAAGTGCTGTATGGTATTTTTTCTAATCAGCAGTTCATTAGAATAAACCACCATAATGCCCGTCGAATTATATTCAATGGTATTTTTAAGCAGTTCGTTTTCATGGGAAAAAATCAGCTCAAAGCCTATGCGGCTATGGCTGATATAGTTGTTTTCCAGGCGATTGGCTTCAGAATTGGTCAGAAACAGGTCTCGTACCTTAATAAAACGATTATCCGTGATCAGGTTGTCATGGCTGTTCCACATCCGCAGACCATCCCCTCTCAGTGCGGGTTTACGATCTTTGGAGCTAATGCGGTTATGCCGGATAATATTATCATTGGCACCCACAATATTAATCCCGAACAGCGTATCATGAATCACATTATCTTCAATACGCACCTTGTCCGCTTTTAGGGTAATGCCGGCATCCATGTCATCAAATGAATTTCCGGAGTTAACCAGCTCCAGACCGGTAATCACCGTATTATCAGCCGCCACCGTCAGAACACTGCCAACCCCTTCCGCATCCACAATCACCTTGCCCTGCCCTTCTATAGTAATAGGTCTGGTAATGGTTACCGGGCCGGAATAATGCCCGGGTTCAGGACGAAGCACACCGTTTGCCGGAGTCAGTTCAATATAAAGCTGTAAAGGCGGCCAGGCATAAACCGAAGTCATAGCCAGTAAAAAACTCAGCATAATCCATAAGCGGCCGGTATTAACTATTAGTTTTCTGTAGGTCCGCATTGCAGACTGATGGGGTATTAATAAACAGGGCATAAGCAATAAATAATTAACTGATATTCAAATCATAAAGCTTTAGCAAAAAAGTCTCAAATTTCATAATAAATTAACCATTTTGTCGCAAAACTGTCATCTCAGTCACCTAATATTGGCCTGAAAAACATTAGATATAAAAGTTAATAAACTAAAAAGGAAAAAACATGCCTGCACCAACAGAAGAAAATACTCCCCAGCAGAATATCAACCTGATTTCCTGGTATCCTGGTTTTGAGGTTAAATTCACCGATGATAAGGAAGAACTTAACCAGATAAAAAAACTGCGCATCCGGCAGAAAAACCGTTATCAGACGGATTTAATGGAAACCGAACTGTCCATAAAAGGTAAAACCAAAAAAAACTATAAAAAATTAATCGATGAACACAAAAATTTTATTCATGACGGTTATGACAGCCATACCCGCCACTTAATTGTTAAGGATATTCATAATGATCGTATTATTGCCTATGTACGCCTTATTGATTCTTTTACCGCATTTAAAATAGGCGGATTTTACAGTGAAACCCGTTTTAATCTAAGTCGTTTCATAAATAACCAGCAATTTTTTCTGGAAATCAGCTGTCTGGTCATTGATGAACAATATTCAGAAAACCAGACCATTAAACTGCTCTGGTCCGGCCTGACCCAGTATGCCCGAGAAAACGGTGTCGATGCACTTATTGGCATTATTTCTATACCCATGGCTGAGCATTTTAATAAAACCCTGCGTATGATTAGCAACCTTAAAAGTCGCTACATCAGTGAAAAAAATCAGCGAGTGATGCCCTATCAATTACTGCCCAGTTCATTCAGCAGTCGCTTCACAAGTAAGAGCCTGTCTATCAGCTATCTGGATTACCTGTTTTCAAAAGGCATTAAACTGTGCGGAGATGCTTACTGGAACCGGGAAAATAACAGTGCTGATCTGTTTATTTATTATAAAGTGGATAATATTCCAAAAATCCCGGAGTGTATTCAGTTAAATGAAGTAGAACTGGGACAGATGTGTGAATAAGCCTGATAAGTTACAGCTTATTCCAGAGATACTTATTTGTCGGTAAGACGATTATCCCGCAATACATGCCAGATACTTTTAATATCCACGGTTTTATCCCTCCGGTTCAGCAGGGTAATGGCAATCTGTTCAACCGCAGCATATACACAGGTGACGGCTGCCAGTGTCATGGTCCAGCTCAGCATACCGGTAAACAGTAAAATATAGGCCACAATGGTAATACTGACGGAAATTTTAACGGCAATGGTATGATAGCTGGTCATTTTTCTGAATTTAATAAAGCCCACCACCACCGGTATAATAAAACTGGCAATAATCAGGCTAATAGGCGCGATCTGCTGCAATACAATATCCGGCCATAACAGCCAGGCTGAAACGGCCAGAGTAATATACACCACAAAATCCCCCCAGCTATCCAGCTGAGCACCCAGTTCAGACACCACATTCAGGCGCCGGGCCAGATAACCGTCCAGAATGTCCGTCAGCTCAGTAAAGATCATAACACCAATAAACAGATCCGGATGCTGTTTAATAGCCAGATACAACAGCACCAGAGCCATAAAAATACGCACAGAACTGATAAAATTGGGCAAATGCCGGTAGCTGATATTTAACATAGGTTGGCACAACGACTGGAACTGCAAATCACAATGACTGTTACCTTAAAAGTGTGTTTATCATCACAGTTTATAATACTAACATTTAATTTTATATGTGCCAAAGCCAGAATATTTACCAGCCAAACAC
This sequence comes from Gammaproteobacteria bacterium, assembly GCA_027076245.1. Taxonomy (GTDB): domain Bacteria; phylum Pseudomonadota; class Gammaproteobacteria; order GRL18; family GRL18; genus JANELJ01. The sequence continues at coordinate 7,248 of JALTKC010000186.1, read as the reverse complement.
ACGCAGCAGTTCAGACAGACTGTTAACATCCCAGTCCGGCTTTTGCATACACTGGGGAAGTGCTTCACCCGGCGCAAAACGCCCCGTTCTCACCAGTGCTGTTTTAATCCCCAGCTTTTGAGCACCAATAATATCCGTATCCGGGCGATCACCAATCATCAGACAGTCCGATGCTTTAACCCCAAGTACCTGCATGGCCATTTCATATAACAGAGATTCAGGTTTACCGATAGTCACCGGTGTCTGCCCTGTAGCCGCTGCAAAGGGCGCGACCAATGCACCGCCTCCGGGCAGAACCCGCCTTTTTCCCTGAATCACCGCATCGACAGTAGTATCCGGATTTGTGCTGATTAATTTTGCCCCTTTTTTTAAAATCAGGTTAATACCGGTTGTTATTACCGAATAATCAATACCCTCACCTTCACCTATTACCACAAAATCCGCATTTTCCGGGTCTTCATTGCCATATTGACTTAAACTCTGGCGCAACCCTTTTGCTCCTACCGCAAAAAAAGTAAAACCGGGTTTTTGTTGAGCCAGCCAGGAAGCTGTGGCCTCACCAGCCGTTACAATAAATTTTTCCAAAGGGCGTTTAAAACCAATATGCTCTAGCTTATCTGCTACAGCCTGGGGTAAACGAATGGGGTTATTGGTTATAAAAGCATGAGGAAAATCAGCGATAATTTCCATAAAAGCTATCGCTCCGTCAATCGGCTCCATACCATGAAAAAGTACCCCGTCCATATCCAGCAGTATGGCAGTAAACGGACGTTTTTGAGTGACAGCTCCCGCCTGCCCCACCTCAGACAGATTTTGTTCACTATTTTGCTTCACGCGGACAACACCTAATCATATTGATGATATTATAAAATCATCTTGTACATTGTTTATTTTTAAATTATGATTCAAAAACTATTTTTCACTGCTCACTATGACATAAACAGGTATTAAATTGAACCAGCAGAAAAGGGAACAGGCGTTAGCAGAACTCAGCCAGATTCAGAAAGAACGACTCTCCTATATTGATTTCAGACTGATGTTTCTGGGAGTAATGCAGCGTAGTGATCTGATTCAGCGTTTCGGCATGAAAGAAGCCGCGGCCACCCGGGATATTGCTCTATATCGAAAGCTGGCTGAAGAAAATATTATCTATAAAACCCGGGAACGCCGTTATTTTTACAACCCTGACTTTGTTCCTCTATTTCCCTACTCTCCGCAACGTGCCCTTGCAGCGCTTGCCAGCGGCTTTGGTGACAATTATGTGGGTATAAAATCCAGAGCCATGCTGCCCTGCGAAACACCAACCCAGCTGAACACAACCAACCTTACAACACTTTCAGTACTCACACGGGCAATACATCAACAGCAGGTCGTACAGATAAAATACCACTCATTAAGCAGCGGTGTTTCCAGCCGACAGATCGTTCCTTTTGCTCTGGTGGATAATGGTCTGCGCTGGCATATCCGTGCCTATGACCGCAAACAGTCCCGCTTTACAGATTTTGTAGTAAACCGCATTGAAACCCCGCAGGTCGTAGAGTCTGAAATCGCAGAACATGAAACCCGTGAAGCTGATAACCAGTGGAACCGGATTGTAGAACTGGAAATCGTGCCGCACCCTTCTCTGAAACACCCGGAAACCATTGCCATGGACTATGCCATGCAGGGTAATAAAAACAACGCCCAATTAAATATCAATGTCAGAGCTGCTGTAGCCGGTTATCTGCTGCGCCGATGGAATATCGACTGCTCTGAAGACCACTCCCTAAAAGGCATGGAATACCATCTCTGGCTTAAAAACCACCCTGCTCTCTATGGTGTTGAAAACCTGGTTATTGCTCCCGGTTATAAAAAACCACATTAGATGACAAATTTTAAGAATTTATCCTGGCATTTCTGACAATTTTACTCTGGATAGTCTATATTTAGAAATAATAAAAATAAGGTAATCAACATTTATGGAAGAATAGTATTATGAATAACAAGGTTATACTGCTGGTTGAAGATAATCCGGATGATGAGGCTCTGACCATACGGGCTTTAAAAAAGAACAATATTGCTAATGAAGTTGTGGTGGCTCACGATGGCGTAGAAGCACTGGATTATATTTTTGCACAGGGCCAATATGCCGGCCGTGATATATCAGAACACCCCCAGGTAATATTACTGGATCTAAACCTTCCCAGAATTGATGGCCATGAGGTTCTCAAAAGAATACGCGCAGATAAACGCACAAGCCGCATTCCGGTTGTAATTCTGACCACCTCTGATGAGGATCAGGATATCATCCAGAGTTATGACAATGGCGCAAATAGCTATATCCGTAAACCTGTTGACTTTGACCAGTTTATGGAAGCCATCCGCAAGCTGGGGATGTACTGGCTGGTATTAAATACCACAGTATAGTCTGGTAAAGGTTTATGTCAAAAACACCATTAAAGCTATTGCTTGTTGAAGATTCAGAAGATGACGCACTACTATTATTGCGTGAACTGAATAAAGGTGACTACCAGATTGAGTGGCAGCGGGTTGATAATGCCGTCGATTTACAACTGGCACTCTCATCTGATGAGTGGCACATCGTTATTACCGACCACAATATGCCCGGTTTCGATTCTACCGCGGCGATTAAACTCATTAAAAAAAATAATATTGATATACCCGTTATCATTGTTTCCGGCAGCATCGGTGAAGAGCTTGCGGTTGAATCCATGAAAAGCGGCGCCCATGATTACATACTTAAAAATAATTATGCACGGCTGCTGCCGGCAATAAACCGGGAACTGCGTGAAGCTCAGAGTCGTAAAGCTCGTCGTGAAGCAGAAGAAGTCATTCGACACATGGCTTTTCATGATTCGCTGACAGGACTTATGAACCGCAATCAGTTTGAACAGCGTCTGGCTCATTTATATAAATGCAGCCAGTGTGAAGGCTCTGTACACTCCCTTCTGTACCTCGATCTGGATCAGTTTAAAATTGTCAATGATACCTGCGGGCATACGGCTGGCGACAAACTCTTAAAAAAGCTAGCCGCCCTAATGGAAACCAAAATACGCGGTAATGATATTATTGCCCGGCTGGGTGGTGATGAATTCGGCGTATTACTTGAAAACTGCCCCCTGAATGAAGCAAAGAAAATTGCCAATGGTTTTTGTGAACTGATCAATGATTTTCATTTTCACTGGCAGAAAAAAGTATTTACCATTGGTGTCAGTATCGGCCTGGTCACCATTGATAAATACAGCGATAGTGTTGAAAACCTGCTGAGCTGTGCCGATTTAGCCTGTTATGCAGCCAAGGAACAGGGACGTAACTGTGTCCAGGTCTATCAGGAAGACTCAGATGAATTCACCAGACGTCGAGGTGAAATGAACTGGACAGCGCGAATTGATCAGGCATTAGAAAATAATCAGTTCTGTCTTTTTCGCCAGTCAATCATGCCCTTACAAAACAGCTCCCATAACGATAAACATTTTGAATTGCTCATTCGTATGCGAGATGGCACTGGCAAAATAATAACACCCGAAAGTTTTATCCCCGCTGCAGAACGTTATCATCGTATGCGGGATATCGATCATTGGGTGATCAGCCGTGCCTTTGAAATGCTGGCTAAAATAAATAATCCACACCTGCATTTTATTTCCATTAATTTATCTGGTCAGTCCTTAGGTGATGAAACATTATTTGACTTTGTCAGCCAGCATCTTAAAAGGTCTGCCATTGCTCCTGAAACCATCTGTTTTGAAATTACCGAAACCGCAGCCATTGATAATTTTGATATTGCCATTGAATTTATGCAACGCATTAAATTACTGGGCTGTAAATTTGCCCTGGATGACTTTGGCAGCGGTTTAAGTTCCTTTAGTTACCTTAAATCATTACCCGTGGATTATTTAAAAATTGACGGCTTATTTGTAAAAAACATTATTCATGATCCAATAGATAAAACCATTGTAGAAGCCATTAATTTAGTCGCTCATAAAGCCAACATAAAAACCATTGCAGAATACGTGGAATCCGAAGAAATTCAGCAATGTCTGCAAGCAATCGGTGTCGATTATGCACAGGGATATGCCATTGACAAACCCAGCCTGTTTATAGAGTAAGCCATATATGAAATTTCTTAAACACTTTGCAAAAAACTCATTAGTGATACCTGCTATTATAGGAATTTTATTGTTCCTTGCTGTCAATCTAGCAGGAGACACCTATTCAAAAATCCAGAAAGGTGAACAGGCACAGCTTGCCATTCAAATCCTGGATGAAATGCGCCGCCCAATACTGGCCATTGAACAAACATTTTTTCTTAAGTTAAATCCAGAATCAAAACACCAGTTATTTGAACAGGAAATTAATAAAGCCAATAGCGTTTTACAACAATATTCTAACGCCTCAGCTTACAGCCCCGAAGTTTCTCTATTAGTTAATAAACTGGCCGACAGTATGAAACAATGGTTGGAGCTGAATAAAAACTTATGGAAAGAACATCTGGCCTTATCTGCTGAGGCCAGTTCTGAAAGAGACCGAGAAGAACATGACCAACTGCAACACCAGACCATTGCTCAGTTTTTTAAGGTTCTGGATATTCTGGCCCTGGGTGAAACACCCATTCATAATGATATTGATAATGGTCGTGTTGCTTCAAACCTGTTTATAGTAAGCTCTGCCATACTAATCATTTACTTCTTTATTCTTATTATTTTATTTCAGAACAGCAAAAACAGGAATTTCCTGAATCAGCAACAGGAACTGGAAAAACTGGTGGCTGAACGCACAAAAGAGCTGGAAGAAGCCAACAAGGAACTGCAGGCCTTTTCCTATTCAGTGTCTCATGATTTACGGGCACCGCTTAGAGCAATTGACGGTTTTTCTCTGGCACTGATAGAAGACTATCAGGACAGCCTTGATAATACGGCCAGAGATTATCTCAACCGGGTTCGTTCAGCCAGTCAGAAAATGGCACAATTGATTGATGATATGCTGCAGCTGTCCCGTATATCACGCAATGAAATGACAAAACAGAATATTGACCTCACAGAACTGGCCAGAACCATTATTGATGACCTAAAACAAACAGAACCTGAAAGGAATATAAGGGTATCAATAGCTGAAGACCTGACAGTCTATGGTGATAAATCCTTAATAACCATTGCCCTGACTAACCTCTTATCCAATGCCTGGAAATACACCTCCAGGAACCCTGATGCAGCCATTGAATTAGGCAGGAACAAACAAACCGGAGAGTTCTTTGTAAAAGATAACGGCGTAGGCTTTGATATGCAATATGCCGGCAAACTGTTTAGTGCCTTTCAGCGACTACACGGCAGTGATTTTGAAGGGACTGGTATTGGCCTTGCCACAGTCCGGCGGATTTTAAAACGCCATAACGGCAATATACGGGCAGAGGCCAAACCTGATAAAGGTGCCTGTTTTTATTTTACAATTTAAATACTGAATGGTTATTTGATTCTAACTAATAAAGTGAGATATTGTCCTGACAAGCCCCTCCTCCACAGGAAAAAACTTAAAAACATACCCTGAAAAGGGCTGACAGAATGTCAAATTGCGTTATTTAATCTTTCCTTTCTGTTGTTTATTAAATCCATCAATTGCTCTTGTCGGAACGAACTCAAATAACTGTTTTTAACCAGTGTTTCTATCCTGGTTATTTTTCCAGTCATTACACCGATACTCTTTGTAATGAATTTTTCACTGAGACCCACACTGCGTCCCAGTTCCAGAAAATCAGCAGAATAATAGTAACCATTGCCCATTTGATTAAAAGTGGTTGTCTCCTTATTGTCAGGTAACATGGACAAGGCCATAACAGAACCATTGCTGCCATAAAGAGAGGTACTTAAATAATCATATAAAGGTGAGAGCCTGATCCCCTTATTAGTATAAAGCAGGCTGATATTTTTCAGGTGTAAATCATCATTACCAATTAAATAAGCAAACACCAGACGTTTAAAAAATTCAGCTGAAAGATGCAAACCTTTAGCAATACTGATCAGGTCCAATAAAATTTGTTGATAAGAGTATTCGTATTTGCTATTGCTTGTTTCTTTAGCTAAGCCCATGGCTTGCATTAAATCTTCCTGATGAATTTTTGTTTGTTTGTTATTACTACTTGCCGTATAGCTTCTGTCAAAACGCTTTATGGCAAAAACAGGGATGTCATCCGTAAAACGTAATAGTGCAACAGGGGGAATTTCAAACTTAAGAGTCCTGGCTATTTGCATACAGAGATGCTCATTTTCTGCCGCCTGAGGAAAAGCCTGGGGTGAGGGCTTGAGTATATAATCTCCTCCTGAAGAACAAATAGCGATTTTTTTATCTACTACTTTAATCTGCATTTTAACCTGAGCACCTGAAATACTAAACCCTGTCACATTTGCTGGTGCCCTTTCATAAAACTCACTGGAGGTCATAGGAATAACAGGATCAACACCCTTGACAGCAAAAAACTGTTTTAAACAGACTGCATGATATCGGCTATTAGATTTTTTCAGGCAAATTTGACAGTTCAATGGTGATTGCTCCTGCTAAATCATGACCATTTTTTACCAGCAAGGCAAATTCGTCATTTTTATCAATGTGTTGAGTTTTAGATTGCAAATCTAATAACCAGCCTTCAGAAAGCAGCCCACTAAAGTAGGGAAATAATGTGTCACTCGAAAAAATCTGATGCTGCAGAGGTAAACTATAACTAAGGGGCATACCTTTATTTGAGATATAATTTTTATCATATTGAAAAGTATAAGCTGTTTTGTAACGGCTCAATTGTCCTGCTAATTCACCTGACATTAAAACATTGGCCACTGCTAGGGCTTCAGACATAATTGCACCCCCAATACATTGAGCACCGCAAATAAGGTGTCTTTAGTATAATTCCCCTCGGGTGATTCAATATTCTTATAGGTTGTAAGAGAGATATCCGCTAAATCAGCCACTTCCTGCTGTGTCATTTTCAGTGACTGTCGCTTTGCTTTAATCACAGAATGCAGCTCACTTAATGGCTCAACATATTGAGTTTCCAGCTCTAACAAAATGTCAGCTGATTTATGCTGAAGTTGTTTTAGGAGCAACAAGTAATACTGATGCAAATACTCTAGATGACTATGAGGAGGGAACTTGGACTCCTGTTTGGACTTCTGCTGGTGGCACTCTCAACACTAACACTACATATACAAATGGTACTTATACAAAAGTTGGAAGGCAAGTTACTATTTATGCTCGTTTTTATAC